>JADFYA010000007.1:3071-28928 GCA_015233285.1 Deltaproteobacteria bacterium
AATGTCTTGACAAATCTGAACTCCCATGTATGAATGCAACTGAGAAATAACTCGGTATGCAGTCAGACTCACAAAATATCCGGCCGGGGATTCTCCACAAATATGAATTCTAATTATGTAACATCAAATAGATACTGATAGTTATCTTTCATAAGGCGAAATAAACTAAGGTGACTGTGTGATGCCGACGTTGTAATGAAGAGTTATCGTGCCGCATTAACAAAAAAGAGAAGGAGAGAGAGCATGGCCAAAGAGAAGGAAAAGAAGGCAAAGGAGCCGGACAGCACTTTTTTTCATCCGGATCTTTTGGAGGCGCCGAACGATGGTTCCGCTGCCTTTCTCAAGGGATACCGGTGCAAAAAGTGCGGGCAACTGGATTTCCCCAAATTGAATCCCTGCCCCAATTGTTGGGGCGATGAGTTCGAAATGGTCCCGCTGTCGCGAAAAGGCAACCTGTATAGCTATGCAGATATCTTTATCGGTCAGCCCGGCCTGAAAACGCCCTATATCATCGGATACGTCGATCTACCTGAAGATATCCGTATTTTCGCGATGCTCGACGGTGAGGTCGGATCTTTTAAGTGTGATGATGAGGTCGAGTTGACTGTTGGCGAGATCAGAAAGAATCGGGATGACCTGCCCGTTCTGAGCTACAAATTCAAAAAAGTCAACGCATAGCCATAAAAGGAGCTGTAACCATGAAGTTGCCTCGGGAAGTCTATATTGCGGGTGTGGGAGAAACAGTTTTCGGAAAACTGAAAGAAGACTTCGACATCATCGGACGGCAGGCCGCCTTTCAGGCCATTAAAACATCAAATATTGGCAGTCCAGACATTATCCAAAGCGCTTATTGCGGAAACGCCACGAACGGCATGGTCACTGGCCAAACCATCTTGAAGGATATCGGGTTGGTGGGAAAAGCCGGTATCATCAATGTCGAGAGTGCCTGCTCGGCCGGAGGCATGGCGGTGCATATGGCCGTTAAAGACGTGGCCTACGGCATCACCGAATGTTCGCTGGGCATCGGAGCCGAAAACCACTCTCTGCACAGAGAGACGGGGACCGCCTTTACGCCGGCCATGAACGACATCGAAACCGTCCACGGCGCGGTGATGACCGGAAAATACTCCATGCGCGCCACGCGTTACATGTATGAAACCGGCGCCACGATCGAAGATTTAGCCATGGTCACGGTGAAAAACAGAAAACATGCAACAAATAATCCATACGCCTGGTTTAAGGGAGCGGTATCGATCGAGGAAGTGGTCAAATCGCGCATGATCGCTTATCCGCTGACTTTGCACCAGTGCTGCGGGATTGCCGATGGGGCAGGCGCCGTGGTGGTTTGCTCAAAAGACATGATCAAAAAGCTCGGCATCGAAAAGCCCGTCAGGATAGCGGGCTCCGTGGTTACCTCAGGGCCGTATCACAACCGTCCCAGAGATATCACCGGGGACGATATCACAGAGGCAACCAGTGACCTGCTCTATGAAGAATCAGGGATCGGTCCGGAGGATGTGGATATCGTTGAGTTGCATGACGCTTTCACCATCGCCGAGTTGCTTTATTACGAGTGCATGCGCTTTTGCAAAAGAGGAGAAGGGCTTCAGTTCCTGAGGGACGGCCAATCGACTCATGGGGGAAAGTGCGTCTTCAGCGCCAGGGGGGGCATGCTTTCATACGGGCATCCCATCGGTGCTTCCGGAGCGGCTCAAATTGCCGCCAATGTAAAGCAACTGAGAGGAGAATGCCCAGGCTACCAGGTGGAAGGCGCCAAGGTGGCCATGTCCCACGTGACGGGCGGAGGATTGTCTGGAACTGAGCACGCGGCTTGCACCATGCACATGCTGGTGAAGGGCTGGTAAACCGATGCAGAGAAGTTTCCGACCCGGTAGGTGGCATATACGAAAGGAGAATGGAATGGAGGTCGTTAAGGACAAAATTGCGTTGCTGGTCGGGGCCTGCGACGAGGTCGGCCAAGCGATTGGGTCGCGTCTCGCGCAAAAAGGCGCTACGGTCATTGTGTGCGATACCGATTATGCCAGACTAAGCATTTTCGCCGAGCAGATCAGGCAAAACGGCGGCAATGCCGAGGCTAATCCGGTTGATTCCACCTCTTCTGGTGACGTCAGGCGTTTGGTCGGTGATGTGATCAAGCAATATGGTAAAATCGACATCCTGATAAACAATACCGATGCTCGGTTCGGCAAGCCTGTGGGCGAAGTTTCGGATGAGGAATGGGAGACAGGCATTCGTGGCAATCTTAACCCAGTCTTTTTCTTTTGCCGCGAGGTCATCCCGAAGATGCAGGCGCAAAAGTACGGGCGCGTGATAAACATCAGCAGCCTTGATTATATCGGCTGGCCCGGCCGGTCAAATTACTCGGCTGCCAAGTCCGCCCTCTTCGGATTTACCCGGTCGCTGGCCCTTGAGACGGCGCGTGATGGGGTGACGGTAAACTGTGTGGCCAAGGGCGATGTGGCTACATCTGAAATGAGTCCGGAACTAGCTGCAAAGATAGGCGAGTCCCTGCCGGTCAAAAGAATCGGACGTCCCGATGATGTCGCCAGGGCAGTGGGATTTTTCGCATCAGATTGGTCCAACTACGTCACCGGACAGATGTTTTTTGTGTGTGGAGGAAAGAGCGCCCATTTTTCTATGTCAATATGAAGGGTTTATTCACTCGCAAAGAATCGGAGTCAAGAAATGGGAATAGAAAACAGGGTCGCGCTGATCACGGGTTCGGCCAGCGGTATCGGGAAAAAAACGGCCTTTCGCATGGCTCAGAACGGGGCCAAGGTCGTTATCAACGATATCGTGGCTGATAATGTGGCGCAAACCGTTGATGAATTTAAGAAAGAAGGCTTGGCTGCAATCGGCAAAGTAGCTGATATCACAAAAAAAGCCGAAGTAGAGAGAATGATGAATGAGACGGTCGAGACTTTCGGCAGCCTCGACATTCTCGTGAACAACGCCGGGATGGAGCGCGCTGGGGCGCTGCGAAATCTTACCGAAGCTGACTGGGATATCACGCTCAACGTCAACCTGAAAGGGGCGTTTTTGTGTAGCCAGGCTGCTCATAATAACATGGTTTCTCAAAATTACGGCCGCATCATTAATATCGCTTCCCGGGCATGGCTCGGAGGAGCGGGGCAGGCGCCGTATTCATCGGCCAAGGCCGGCGTGGTGGGGTTAACCCGGGTGTTGGCGCTGGAATTGGGGCGGAAGGGCGTAACCGCCAATTGTGTGGCCCCCGGTCTGATCCACACTCCCTTATGGGATGATCTGCCGGAAAAAAACAAGGCGTTTCTCCTGTCCAAACAACCTACGGGCAAACTGGGCGATGTCGATGATATCGCTAATGCCGTAATGTTTCTTGCCGATGACCACAGCGGATACATCACGGCTCAAGTCCTTTATGTGTGTGGCGGCAGAAGTCTATTTTCAGGCTGATGCGTTTTACATCTCAGGAGATAGGTGATGGATAAAATGTCTTATGATTCACTCGGCAACATAAAAGTGCTGGATTTCACCGGCGAATTAGGGCCCTACGCCGCAAAGCTGTACGCGGGTCTGGGGGCGGATGTGATTCACCTCGAACCTATGACCGGAGACCCGTTGCGCCGGGTTGGTCCGTTTTACCGGAATGAACCGGGTCTCGACAGCAGCCTCCAGTTCCTCTATTACAATGCAGGCAAGAGGGGATTGGCGCTGGACCTGGAAAAGCCCGAAGGACAGGAGATATTTCTAAAGCTTTGCGCCAAGGCTGATCTCCTGCTGGAAAGCTTTGTCCCCGGCTACCTGGAGGGATTGGGGATGTCCTATGATCGTCTCAGCGCGATCAACCCACGCTTAGTCCAGACCTCCATTACCCCGTTCGGCAGCTTTGGCCCGTATAAGGCCATGCCGGGATCGGATCTGATCTGTTCAGCCATGGGAGGGTTTCTTTTCCTGGCCGGGATCGAAAATGAGAAGCCAGTTCGCTCCTGCGACAACCAGGCTTACAGGATGGCCGAGGCTTATGCCGCGGTGGGCAGCTCAATCGCGCTGCTTTTCGCCAAAAGAACCGGCATTGGCCAGTTTGTCGATGTATCCTGCCTGGAAGCTGCCGGAATGGCCCTGGAAAATGCCGCCCAATACTGGGACCTCCAAGGCGTTATCAGGCGCGGCAGAGGTAAAGTGGCCGGCGAGGCGACAATTCATCCCTGCAAGGACGGCTATATTGCCATCGTCGCCATTATGGGCAAGAATAAGGTCATGTGGGAACCTTTCGTGGGTTGGATGAAAGAAGAGCAAATAGAAGAATGGGAGGTTTTCGATAACGACAAATGGATCGATGACACCTATCGCGGCACGAAGGAAGGGTACGAGACATTCTGTCGGATATTCGAGGCATTCACCATGAAACACGACAAGCTGACCCTTTACGAGAAGGGGCAGGCCCACAAAGTGGCTCTCACCCCGGTCAGCAATGGTAAGGACCTGCTTGAGAATCCACAACTAACCTACCGGAAATACTGGAATACCGTCTATAACCCCAAGCTCTCCGGCGACATCACCTACCCCGGGGCTCCCTATGAACTTGGCGACTTGAAGTGGCGGCTGGGAGACACGGCACCTTCTCTGGGGCAGCATACAGCCGAAATTTTAGGCGAACTCGGCTATACGGACGGTTGTATAGAAGCATTGGCAAAGGAGGGTATCGTCCATGTCGGCTAACTTCAGAAAAGCTCTGGAAGGAATTGTGGTCTGCGATTTTTCCTGGGTCGGGGCAGGACCGATTGCTACCAACGTGTTGGGCCAATGCGGCGCCGAGATAATTAAAATCGAGAGCGTAACGCGTCCCGACATACTGCGAAAGGGCGGGCCTTTTAAAGACGGCAACAGCCAGGGTCTGGAACGAAGCGGCTATTTTGCCAACCGCAACCCCAACAAGAAATGCATCGCCCTCAACATGAGCATCCCCGAGGCGCGGGATGTGGCCGTGCGGCTGATTAAAAAGAGCGACATCATCATCAACAACTTCCGCGTCGGCCAGATGGAGAAGTGGAATCTTGGCTGGGAAGACGTCAAGGCCATCAACCCGCGCATCATTTACATCACCATGAGTCTTCAGGGCCTCACCGGCCCGCATAAATCCTTCATGGGCTACGGCGTAAACCTGAATGCACTCTGCGGCCTGACTGAACAATCGGCATTCAAAGACGGTCGGCCCTTTGGTACCGGCACCAATTATACTGACCACGTCATGGTGCCTTGCCACACCCTCTTTGGCGTCATGGCGGCCCTCCTGCAGCGCGAGGTCACGGGAAAAGGCCAGACAGTGGCTATTTCACAGTTAGAATCAGCCATTGCCATGAAACCGAGCGATGTGATGACTTATGCGGCCAACGGGGATCTGCTGGGTCCCCTTGGCTACGGCGATGCTCATGCCGCACCGCATGGAGTTTACACAACCCTTGGATATCGCAAATGGATAGCCGTCTCGATATTCACCGAAAAGGATTGGCAGATTTTTAAAGACTTAATGGGCAATCCGGGGTGGGCCGACGATACCAAATTCTCATCTCTGTCGGCGCGCAAGGAAAACGAGGACGAACTGAATGCCAATATAGATGCCTGGACGCGCGATCAGTATGCCGGCCGGCTGGCTGAAAGACTTAGAACCAATGGTATTCAGGCCGGAGAAGTAAATGACGCCCGTGCGGCCATCGAGGATCCTCACCTGATTGAACGGAATTTCTGGGCCTATCTTGACCATCCCGTGGTGGGCTCGAGTCTGTATAACAGGGCGCCGATCGTTTTTTCAAAGACGCCCGTTGAGATGAAAACCGCCGCTCCTCTTCTGGGCGAGCACACCCGTAAAGTTCTGACAGACATGCTCGGATACTCTGAGGAAGAAATCGATCAACTGGCTAAACAGAACGTATTAACCTAGGAGGAGCCGCGCCAGGCGCGCGATGAATTTGCAGTAGGGTCGAAGGACAGGCCTTGCCCGCGATGAAGTTTTATAGACAGGAGTAAAAAATGGATTTCTCGATTTCCGAAGAATATAACATGCTGAAAGACTCCATGCGGGAGTTTGTTAAGAGAGAAATGCTGCCGCTGGAAAAAGCTTTTCTAGAACGTGACATCAGCCTTTGGACCGAGTCGGGCCCTCAGCTCTCTAAAGAAAGCGCGACGAGATTGCTCAGCGAAAGCAAAAAGCTCGGTTTCTGGGGGTTGGAGGTTGGAGAGGAATTTGGTGGGCAGGGATTGGGCATGCTGGCCAAGACCATAGTCCTCGAAGAAATGAGCAAATCTTTCGTCGGGTTTTCACCCCACGGCTTTCTGCTCCCGCCGGATGCGCCCAATCTTTATTACCTGAACAGTTGCTGCACCGGCAACCAACGCGAGAAGTATTTTAAACCATATTGCGATAACCTGCTGGATTCCGCCATGGCCTGTACCGAACCCGGCGCCGGGTCCGATGTCAGCGGGCTAAAGACCATAGCCGTGCGCAAGGGCGACAAATGGGTGATAAACGGGACCAAAACCTTTATCAGCAAATGCGATAAGGACAACGTCTTCTATATCCTCATTGCAGTGACAAACAAGGACGCACCCTCTAAGGACCGCTTTACCGCCTTCCTTCTCGACCGGGATACGCCGGGGCTCAGAGTGGGCCGGGAGATCCCGGTCATCGGCGCCATGCCCACCTGGGATCTGATCCTCGAAGACGTGACCGTGGGTGATGATGCGATTCTAGGAGAAGAGGGCAAGGCTTTCATTCCGCTGCAAAATCGCTTTGGGGTGCGACGCATCGAACTGGCGTGCCGGTGCACGGGTATGGCCGAAAGACTCATCAAAATGATGATCGATCAAGCCAACACACGTGTAACCTTTGGAGAACCCTTGGCCAATCGTCAGACGGTGCAGAATTGGATCGCCGACTCCACGATTGAGCTAGAGACCGTCAGGTGGCTTCTCTATTACGCGTCTTGGAAATCGGACCAAGGAATAGAGGATTTGCGCGTTGAAGGCTCCATGCTGAAGGTGGCGGCAACCGAAATGCTGACCAAAGTGGCGGACCGGGCCATTCAGCTTCATGGCGGCGTAGGGCTCTCAAAGGAGCTGGGGATTGAATACGTGGCCCGGATGGTTCGTATCTGGCGCATCCTGGAAGGTCCCTCCGAAATTCACAGATGGACACTGGGACGGACCGTGCTGAAGCAGAAAAAACCCTATAATGGATTAGTGCTGGCAAAGGATGATGGCGATTAGGACTGTATCGCTATAAAGGGAGTGACAAAAATGCCCGTAGACTTTATAGTAGAAAACCACATTGCATTGATCACGCTCAATCGGCCGGAAGCCATGAATTCACTTGATCCCGAATCTGTTACGCAGCTCGCGCAGAATTGGGCCGAAGTCCGAAACAATGATGATATCCGTGTCGCCGTGCTGACCGGTACGGGTGAAAAATCCTTTTGCACCGGGACGGACATGAAAAAAACGCCGCCGCCCGCTGAATGCATGGCCTCCATCTGGCTGAACGAAGGCCAACCGATCATTCCGCACATGAAGACGTGGAAACCTATCATTGCGGCCATTAACGGCTACGCCATAGGAGGCGGCCTGGAAATGGCCCTGGCCTGTGATCTCAGGATCGCTGCCACTACCGCGAAGTTCGGCCTCACGGAGGTCAAGGTGGCCAGCCTGGCCGGCCTCAATGGAACCCAGTGTTTGCCGCGGGCCATCCCCCAGGCGGTAGCTATGAAAATGCTGCTGACAGGCGCCATGATCGACGCCCAGGAGGCCTTGCGGGTTGGATTGGTGAGCGACGTGGTCGAACCTGGGGAACTCCTCGATCTGGCTAAGCAATACGCCGGTATGATTGCAGCTAATGCTCCACTCAGCGTCAAGGCGGCCAAGCAGGCGGCTTTGATGGGGCTAGATATGCCCCTGGAACACGGCATAGCCTTCTCACATCTTCTGTGGGGTGCCCTGAGGGATACCGAGGACCGCAAAGAGGGATTCCAAGCTTTTAGTGAAAAGAGGACCCCACAGTGGAAAGGGCGTTAAGCCCCAACTAATAGTTTTCAGTTATCAGTTGACTGAATCAATTGTTAGCTGTTGGTTCCAATCCATTTTTAGCAGGGTGCCGAAAAAGTGCCTGCGGACGAAAGGGCCTTTGCCTCCGGATAGAGGTCCGGGGCCGGTCCGGTAGGCGGCCCCACAATGTTTTTGCTCCAAAGGAGGAAGTTCAATCCTTTTTCAGCACTCTGTTAATATGGATAGTGACCAGTTCGAGCCGTCTGAAAACACAAAACCGGAAAAGGAGGGTACCTAGATGCATATCGCGGTGCTCGCAAAAGTAGTGCCTGACTATGAAGTACCCGCGAGAGATTTTGAGCTGGACGGAAACCGCGCTCACTCCCGCTACACCAGGATGATCGGTCTATATGACGAAAACGCGATAGAAACCGGCATCCAGTTGAAAGAGAAGTATGGAGCCAAGCTCAGCATCGTTTCTTACGGCCAGAGCGATGATGTCCCAATACTCAGAAAAGCCGTCGCCATGGGCGGAGATACTCTTAATCTCATATTAGGAGATTCAGACGACCCCTATGTCATAGCGGCCAATCTGAAAATGGCGCTGGAGCAGATAAAAGATGTAGACCTGGTTTTAGCGGGCCAGCAATCCGCCGACCTGGACCGAGGAATTGTACATGGCATCCTGGCTGAGCTGCTCGGCTACACCTTTCTGGCCCAAATTAGCAAGATCGAGTTCAACCAAGATCGCTGGACTGTCCAACAGAATCACGAAAACGGCAGCCGCATGCTCCAATTCAATAGAAAAGCCGTTCTTTCCATAACCAGCAGCCATGAAAACGTCCCTCGCATTCCTGCCGTGCGAGCCATTATGGCCGCCAAGAAGAAGCCGGTGGAAAAGCTGCAGGGAATAGACGCCGTCCCGATGAAAGCTGAAGAGATCAAGGTGGAGATTCCGAAACTCGAATCAATCTGTGAATTCCTGCCATTGGATGATCTGCAGCAAACCGCCAAAATCATGTTGGCCAGACTGAGGGAGGAGCGCTATCTATGAAAACATTGATCATAGAAAAGATTGAACCAAAAAGAATCGGTGAACTGGTGACCGTGGGGAGGATTCTGGGCGAAACACCCGATCTGCTCGCCATCGGACAAGGGGAAATTCCAGGCACATTCAATAGAGCCTTCCAGTGCCGGGAAACCGTCGCGGCCAACCTGGTAGATAGCGTGACGGAGGTGATCCAGAAGAATGATTACCAGTTGATACTGCTCAGCGCGACAACTCTGGGGTCGGAAATCGCCGGGAGGCTGGGCGCCCGGCTGAGAGCACCCGTTCTTTCCGAAGTGATCGAAGTCCACCCGGATATGACTGTCAAACGGCCCGTTTACGGAGGCAAGGCCGTCGCAGAATATAAAATACCAGAGGGCCATGTGGTCCTCACCGTTCGCAGGAAATATTTTGAACCAGCACCACTGGAGGGAACGTGTGTGGCCGAGGCCTTCAATATTGAGAACCCCGCGATCACCCTCCTTTCGGAAGATCAGATACAAACTCAGGGCGTCCGTCTTGAAGATGCAGAAATCATTGTCTCGGGCGGCCGAGGTATGGGCGACAGCGGAAATTTCGAAATTCTTCGAGAAATGGCCGGGCTGCTCAATGGCGCCGTCGGCGCCTCGCGCGGCGCAGTGGATGAAGGATGGGTCCCGCAAACCATGCAGGTTGGCCAGACCGGCAATATTGTGGCCCCGACTGTTTATTTTGCCGTCGGCATATCGGGCGCCAGCCAGCACCTCGCCGGCATAGCCAACGCCAAGTGCGTAGTCGCCGTAAATAAGGACGAGGAGGCCAATATATTCAAACGAGCCCGTTTTGGCGTCGTATCTGATTATAGAAACTTTATTCCTGCCTTGATCCAGGCATTACGAGAGGAACAGTAGCCAATGAGGGTCCCCTATTGGAATATCAGTTATGGTGTTTTGATGGACGTTCTGGCCGTTCCGGTGTTTGCCATCTTTTTTTCCGGCCTCTACAGTCATTACCGAAAGATCCGCAAAGGAACAGAACGGATAAAACGCATCTCGGATAAGGCGTACGTCAAAAACAGTCCGGTTTTTCTAAAGGAGGTTTTCACCAAGGGTATACTTGGCACCAGAATTTACCGGAAGCTCTTCACCGGATTGGCTCACGGGCTGGTTTTTGTGGGTATGGCGGTTCTGACCCTCGGCACCATACTCGTCTTTGCCAACGTAACCATAAAGTTGCCTGTTTTCAGCGGGTCCTTTAATCACTGGTTTATGAGCTTCGGCCTGGATCTCGCGGGGATATCGGCGCTGGCCGGCCTTTTATTCTTTTTCCTCCGCAGGCTCTTTCCTCCTGATCGGTTGGTTACCCCAAAGGAACGGACCGGCTTTTTTCCGATGATCGGCCTTCTTATCCTGATAATTGCCACCGGCTTTTTGCTGGAATCATTGCGTATTCGCTCTTCCGGCCCGGATCCGGGTTCTTTCGTGGGCAATTTCCTCGCCGGCTTTATTCCGGCCAATAGCCAGGTTTTGTCTTACCATCGTTATGTGTGGTGGTTCCATGGTTTCATAGCGCTTGGTTTTATCGCTTATATCCCATACTCGCCAATGGTTCACATGGTTTTGGCCCCCGTCAACACCGCACTGGCCGACCCCAGGCCCGGACCCAAAATGGGCGTTATCGATTTCTCCGGCTTCGATGACGAAGAGGGAGAGGACCTGCCTCCTATGGGCGTGGCCAAGCTGGGGGATTTCACCCGAAAGCGACTGCTTGATTTCGACACTTGTTTATGGTGCGGCAGATGTCACGAAGTCTGTCCGGCGGCCCAGACTCAACGGCCGCTTTCTCCTAAAATGGTTGTGGCCACCCTGGCCGAATTTCTCGCCGCTAACCGTTTCACGGACGAACCGGCGGATGTTATAGGTATCGACGCAATTTTTAATTGCACGACTTGCGCCGCCTGCATGGAGGCATGTCCGATCAGCATCAACCAACCAAAGGCGATTATGCAACTCAGGCAAAACCTGGTCATGGAAAGGTCTGAATTGCCCGATCTGATGAGCAAAGCCTACAACAGCTTGGAACAGCGGCGACACCCGTTTTTCGGTACGGGCGCAGGTCCTAAGGATTGGCAAAAGGGACTCGATGTTCCGATTTTTGCTGCCGGTAAAACCGAATACCTGCTTTGGGTCGGCTGCGCGGCCACTTATGACGAACGGGCGCAGAAAATCGCCGGCGCAATGGTAAAAATTCTTTCTGCCGCCACGGTCTCTTTCGGCATTTTGGCCAAACCCCGTTGTACCGGTGACCCGGCCAAGCAAATGGGAAACGAGTTTCTGTTTACCGAGATCGCCCGAGAAAATATAGAGGAATTTGATTCTCTGGGGATCAAGAAAATAATAACGCTCTGTCCGCATTGTTTTAACAGCTTCACTCGCCATTACCCGGAGTTGGGCGGCCATTATGAGGTTATTCCCCATTCCGTCCTTATAAGCGATCTTATCGCCGCCAACCGGCTGACGTTGAACAAAAACAGTGAATCATTCTGCTTCCATGATCCCTGTTATTTGGCCAGGCGCAACCACATTGAACAACCGCCCCGCCGCGCTCTGGAGGCTATGGGAACGCTTATGGAAATGCCAAGAGCCAAAAGAGAGAGTTTTTGCTGCGGTGGAGGGGGGGGCAACTACTGGAGCGAATCCACGGGGATTCGGATAAACCAGGTTCGAGCCAGGGAAGCGCTTGACACCGGCTCAAACCTGATAGCCACCGCCTGCCCATTTTGTCTGTTGATGCTGACCGATGGGTTAAAGAAGTTCACTGAAGACAAGAAGGTTTTCGATATCGCGGAACTGGTCGAAGCAAGGTTGAAGCTGGGCTGATTGGGGAGTTTTTAAGAATGTGGCGAAAAATTGGCATCGATCTTTACGGGTGTCGAGGGCATGGGAATTGACCATACTGGAGGTGTACGGGGCCGGGTATTTGACGACTCCCAGGGTCGATATTATTGACCAGGCCGGAGATATAATTAAACGCTGAAATTACAAAAAATCTGATGCCCACCTTCATAAGAGAAGCTACGGAGCGGTCTGGCGATGAAGGAAGAGCCTGTGAATGACACCGGGCAGAAGGGTGGTGATACTTAATGCGCTTATCCAACTGAATTTAAGGAGACCAGAACAATGGATATTTCAGCTAGTATAAATCCCATGCCGGATCCCACAAGCACATCTGATAAGTAATGTTTCGACAAATAAAGTCGACTGAATCCAATGACGCCCGCGGTTGTCAGCAATGGAATCAAAAGTGGCGGGTGCTTTATTCCAACTACTGTGGCAATGGCAAAAGACCTTAGACTGTGGTGGGAAGGGAATGAATATTTATTCCAGGGCGAGTAACAACGCGTGACATAAGTATTATCAGGCCGGTTCCTTTTGGTCGTATACCTGAGCCCAATGATTATGACCAGTCCCATTGACTCCGAAATGATCACAGGCAGAACAATGGAGTAAAACCAATCCGAAAAGCAAAAGAAGGAAAAAATATAAACAATAACCCAGATCACCCCATCTGCGGCATGGGTTATCATACTGAAAACCCATTTCAACCGCCTGCTTCTTGTTGCGGCGATGTGGTTTTGCAGCCCCTGATCGACATCCGTTATGAAGGAGGCGATTTTCATGCGTCTATTTCCAGGTGTCCTATTGGTTGGTTACACAGGTAACTTAACATGATGATTATGTAAAATAGAGGGATACAAGTGCCTTTTTGAAAGCTGCCGATACCCCGGATAAGATGTCAGGATTATATGCATCAAGCTTGATGTATGGCCATATCCCCTTCTGCGGCCGTCCGTAACAATATGTGAAGAGCATCTCCTCTTTGCACAATAAATCCAAATCAGTTTCTTTATTCTTGATCATGTCTCGCAACTTTTTGATATCTCGGTATCCTCCCTTTGGTCTCAGTTTAATTCTGATCGGACTACCTGTTATCCGAATTTCTTCCCCATCAATTGTTTCAAATGCTACGTCACCAATTTCTTTTAGTTTAGGGAAATCGAACAGGTCTGCGAGAATTCCCCCTCTGTCTCTTTCAAGGACTCTACTGGCGGCGTCTTCAATGGGACAATCAATGTAAATAACGACTTCAAGACGGTCAATATCCTGGCACCGGATAAGCCTGATATTTTCATAAATATAACCAGACTCGAACGGAAATGCATTTATCAACTCCCGCCAGTAGAGGGTTCTCCAGGTAAGACCGGATCGCGCGGCGAGAGCCCTCCCGAGGGAACTTTTTCCGCTTCCGGGCAGGCCGTCAATCCCGATGGTTTTGGCCGAGACGCCTTTATCATTTAATATCTTCATTACCTTGTCGGCCCATAATTCAACTGTTGAGATTTCTCGGTAGGGTTTTTCTCTACTTCCCGTGAGAAGTCTTCTAAGTTGGGCGCGTAGGCTTGACCTGACTGTTTCTCTGGCAAGCAGACTATCAATTGTTGTGACTACAAAGGAAATCGCCGCATCAGGTAGCCCTTTCTTATATATTTTTTTTATGATGCTGCTCATGTCTGTCCGCCGGTCTCTTGTGCCCTAATACCCAATTCGTCGGCATCTCGTCTCAGCCGGTGTACTGCCGTAATCCTGGGTCTGGAGTTGGTCTTCCATGTCGCTACTCCTTTAAATATGTTGGGATCAGAATTAGTCTCTTCTTGGTTTGTTTCATCTCTGCCGGTGTGTCCTTCCCCTTATTCATTCTGGCCACATTAATCCCCACTCCGGCCATGCCGCCGCCAGTGAAAGCCTTCATGGCCAAGGCGTGACCCAATATGGCCTTCAAACCGAGCAATGGAAATGCTGCCAAACCGGCCACAGTGATCATCGCCCCAACCCCGGCTCCGATAACCGCCGTTCTGCCCAGATGGCCATAGGAATCGGCCATCCGGCATGATTCCTTTTCGCCCCTGGCCGTCTTTTTCAAATGCAGTTTACAGAAGTACTGGCTATAACCACGATAGTAGCATTTTTCACACATGGACTTTTTCTTACTCACCTTAACCTCCGTTAGGCGTTTCCATCTACCAACCTAATTGCACCTAAGTTTTGGCTTAATCTTAGCCTCGCTTCATATTGATCTTATCAGCGTGGGCAATTTCGTCACCAGATCCGATGGTGTTCCAAAGATCAATGGCACAATGGGACTAGATTACTCCGCCCATATGTCGAGTTCAGTCAGAGCGGCCTTTGCTGGTGTATCCCCAATGTCATTGACTTAAGGGTAGGGTCATCGGATCCTATTCTAATAAATGGTTAATTCCGATGAAGCCCTGAAAGGGCGCTCTAGGTTAGCCCAGGGCAACGCCCTGGGTAGGGGTGGCGACTATATAAAAACCATGTAATAGTCACATAAAACCGCCGGCAATCCCGTACTTCAGCCGTAGCCGGACATTCCATTCAGAGGAAATGATTTTGGGGGCCAGCCGACCTCCTGACCATCCCGCTGACACGTAACATGCCGTATTTCCCAGGGCACTGCCCTGGGCTAACCTAGAGCGCCCCGTTGGGGCTTAATCGGAATGGTCTATTTTAAAAAAAATTAGCTCGTTTGTCCGCACCCTTAAGTCAATGACATTGGGTGTATCCCTCCAAATTCGACGCAAGGCATGAATTATCGCCTCATAGGACGCAGTTTGCCTCAGGTAACTCATTTTGTTTCCTGGGACGAAAACGGAGTGACCAGTGACACGTGACCGCACCGGGTACATTCCAGGCAACGGATACAATCTTTCGAGTCGAAATCAAGAGATACGTTTAGATCCATGGGGCATTTGGTCTCACACATTTTGCAGCCATCGCAATGGGGTTCAACTTCCAGGCGAACAATACTAACTCTATTGAATAATGACAGAATCGCTCCCATGGGGCAAGCTACCGTGCAAAACGGTCTCTTGCTAACCACGAACCAGATCAGGAAACCGGCAAGAATAATCAATCCCACAACAAATATAATCCCTGGCCCTGAAGGTAAGACTGGTCGACCAGTGGCGGGATTTGTCGGATTCCACAAAGCCCAGGGGATGGCTGCGGTTAACGTCCCGGCCGGGCAAAGTTTAGAGAACCATACTTCCCCGGTCTGATAGGGGATAACGATTACAAGAAGAGCCAGCACAACATACTTTAGGTAACTCAAGAAGGACGCAATCCGGTACTTGGGGCTTCTGATTTTATACATCAAGTCCTGTAGGAATCCAAAGGGACAGATCCAGCCACAAGCCATTCTGCCTGTCGTTAGGCCAACCAATCCAATTAGCCCTAACAGATAAAAAGGGATGGACCGAATCGCCATAAAATGTTGCAGCGTACCGATCGGACAAGAAAACAAAGCCCCTGGGCAGGCGTAACAGTTCAAAATAGGCACACAGACACCTTTGAGGGCATTCGTATTCACAGACTTGGTGAAAATTGTACCGAAAAAGCTATTGGTGAGAAAAGTGCTGGTTAACTGGGTTAGAGTTCTTAATTTTGACAGTTTCATTGGCCGCCTGATCCACTCGGTGATTTGTCGATGAAGGGATAGAAGGTACGTCTCTCCCTGAATCAGATCAGGTAAGATAAAAAGACAAGCCTTGATTGACGTTGAGGTTTCCCGAACCTCATGCTCATGGTTGTGCTCACCCAAATCCGGCAGCTAAGTTGAGGTTCCCCGAACCTCCTGGGGGCATTCAACCAAATCCGGCAGCCGTGTTGAGGTTCCCCGAACCTCTAGGAGGCAGTCAGCCCATTCCTGCTGCCGGGATCACTCCGGATGAAATACTGTTAAAAGCCATAGCCTGGCCGCAGATCGGACAGCAAGCGTTTCCTTGGCCGTCAAAATTTGGCAGCCCCACTGCTCCGTGTTGGGGACAAAGATATTGCCCTGCACCGGAGATTGAGGATGGGGCCGGAGCAGGTTGGCCAATTGGCAGTGGTTGAGTCCTCGCCGTTGAAGCACCGGGGCTGCCGGCCGCGGCCAACATAAGACTCGAAGCCTGGTTCAGCTCCTTTTTCCAGGTTCCAAAACCAAATACGGCCCAGTAGATCACGGTCACAATAACGGCCACAGCCGAAATCAACCCGACCAGGGTACCGAATTTCTTGGAATCAAGACCAAAATATTGTTGTAACATCAATGATTCCTTCGCGTTGTTTTCATGGTTTCCTGTTCTTTAATTACCGTTATAAGATCGTCTGACCTGGTTGTCTTTCGCTGCCTGGTAAAGGTGAGACCTGGGGCGAACTACTCTGGATATTGGTACTGTCCGTATTCATTGGAACAAGACGCCCGGCCAGGAACGCGGCTAAAACATCTTGAACGCTTCCAGTGACGCCGGAGAAAATGGTCACCTTAAGCATCTGAAGAGACTGTGAGGTATTGGCGCTAAAATTTCCAGCCACCACATTGCTTATCCCCAGGTCAACCAGATATTGTCCCGTTTTGACACCACGTCCAGCTACGGCCGCACTGGGATTGGTTACAGTGCGATAGGAATTTTGAGCTAAATCGTAAATTAGGAAGTATGGGCTGGCTCCAAACTGTGGATAGACTTGATATCCGAGGCCGGGTCCGGCAGCAGCCACGGCCACCTTTCCGTAATTGATCTTAGCCACAGGCCGTACCTGGCCTTTAAGGGCATTAAGGACGTTCTGTTTCGTCTTGGGCACCCCCAATTGTTCAGCCTGCGTCTCGATCTGGTTCTGGGTCATGGGAACATTAACATTTGTTCTTGGATTATTGCGGCCTTGAAGAGCGTTAAGAACATCCTGCTGTGTCTTAGGCACTCCCAATTGTTCAGCCTGCGTCTCGATCTGATTTTGAGTCATTGGAATGTTAACATTTGTTCCCGGATTACTTCGGCCAACATTTGTTCGAGAATTATTTTGACTTTTAAGAGCATTAAGCACGTCTTGCCGGGTCTTAGGCACCCCCAGTTGTTCAGCCATGGTCTCAATCTGATTTTGGGTCATCGGAACGTTGGCTGCGGCGGCAGTCAAATTTCCTGGTGCTCCCAGTGTGCTATTTGGTAACACAAGATAGGCGCTCATTCTTTTGTTGCCACGATAAAGGGTTGCTTTGACCTCGCTACCGGGATCAAGTCCTTTAAGCGCGTTCTCAAAAGTTGATTGGCTTTCGACCCGGGTTTTTCCCAATCGGATAATCTCATCGCCGGGTTTGAGACCAGCCTGGGCGGCCATAGAGTTGATCGCCACCTCAAGAATCAATGCGCCATCTTCGTTAGGCAGGCCCAGTTGCTGCATGGATGCCCTATTAACAGTCTCCACCTTCAACCCCAGACTCTGGGCGTTAAACTGGTTAAGGGCCGCGGCCTGGGCTTGCGGCTGAGCCTGGAAACCACCGATGACTTTGTGACACAGGAGACAATTGCCCCAGTAGTCATGGGTCATTTTGGCCTTGACGGCAATGGGCGGTCCCGTCATCACTTTGGACCCCGGCCCCCCAGCGTCAATTGTAACATGGCACTTGTTGCAGTTGCCCCAATAGGCATGGGGCATTTTAGCTTTGACCGCAATGGGTGGCCCGGAAGGCACGGCGGCAGTGGCCGCGGCTAAAGACAGGTTCGCCGCCCTATTTGGCTTTATCACTAATTGCCACACGGCCCCGGCGATCAAGAGGACTACCAGGGCGATCAACCCGATCAAGGCCGGTTTGAATTCCTTCTTAGAAAATTTGTACTTTTCGATTTTCATGTTCATCATCCAAGATGTTAAATGATCTGACTTCCGGTCAGGTCACCCTTTAACTCTATTTGGTTACCCTAATTCCGTGAGCAACAAACACCAGCCCGGCGAATATCAGGGCCGGAGGAAAAAATCCGTTAAAGAAGTCCAATACGGCATAATATTCGTCATAAAGACCATATATCCCTAAAGGAAGAAAGATTAACGTCAAGGAATAATTAATTTTTTTCAAATGGGTATCACTAATAATTACCTTTCCTCTCGGGTCGAGCTATCTATTGAGGCGCTCCAGCGTCAATCCAGTCGACAATAATTCGGGCGTTCGGCCCGGCAAACCGATGCATAGGTCCACCACGCCGAACCAATAATTTTAGTAGCCCGTTGTCCACGTACATCTTTACGTTTTGATAAGTTGTCAGATTCCTGAAGGGGCCGGAATGGCATTGGAGGCAATCTTGGGTCAAGATGCCTTTGATGGTGTTACTGTAAGTTACCTGAGCGGCAATGCCGGTTGAATTAGCTGCCGGTGGGCCGTTGCGGCCGAGTCCGAGGCCGGGGGATCCTGGTGGACAGGCTTGAAACTGAACCTGAGTAACGTCCGGCTTCTCCGGGGCGCCATTATCAACCCAGGTCAAGATGATATCGGCATCGTTTCCGGCAAACCGCCCCATGGGTCCTTGAACCATTGTGGCCAACATACCGCTGTCGGCGTACATTTTCAAGTTATCATAATCACCTAAGTATCTGACGGAGCCGAAATGACACTTCCCGCAATCAGCGGAGATGATGTTCTTGATAGTCGGTTCGTAATAAATTTTCTTACTCGCGACTAAGTTGAGGGATCTTCCCCCGGAAGTTCCGGTACCTGGTTGGCCTTGAGGGCTTCTTTGAAAACGAGCCTGAGTAACGCCTGGTTTCTCCGGCGCGCCATTATCAGCCCAGGTCAGGATGGTATTGGCATCGTTTCCGGCAAAGCGCCCCATGGGTCCTTGAACCATAGTGGCCAGCAATCCGCTGTCGGCGTACATTTTTAAGTTGTCATAATCACCCAAATATCTGACTGAGCCGAAATGGCACCTGCCACAATCGGCCGCAATAATATTCTTGATGGTTGGTTCATAATAAATACCTTGAGTCGCGACAAGTCTGGCCCGATTGCCCAGAACCTGGCCTGGTTGTTGGTTTGCCTGGAAGTTTTGGGGGGTTCCTGCCGTGACAAAACCCACAGTCACCGTGATGGTCACCAGTAATCCAAGGAACATCCGTCTAATTCTTTGCATCAGTCAACTCAAGTCGAGATTTGTTTTTAGTCTTCATCCTCTTGTTCCCGCTCCAATTCCATCACCTTGGAGAAACATTTAGCGGCTTCTTTATGATTTTCAATCCGTTCGTATAGGAATCCAAGATGTTGATAGAATTTAGCATTCCCTGTATCTAAAGAGACAGCCTGCTGGATGGAGGAAATGGCATCGGCAAGTCTTTCTTTGCGGTCATAGGCTATGCCCAGCAGGTAATGGAATTCCGCTTTTAGGGGACTCATCCTGACTAGATTCTCCAAGCTCTCTATGGCTTGATTGTAGTCTTTGATTTTCAGAAGAAGAAGGCTCTTTCGGTATAAGGCGGTTTTGTGCTGAGGGTTAAGCTTAAGGACCTTGTTAAACGTCCCGATGGCGCTTTTTGCATTGCCGGTGGAGGCCAGGGCTAAACCCAGTTGAAAAAAGGCATCCGGATTATTTGGTTCGAGACGGGTCCACTCTTTGAGATAATCCAACGATTTTTTTATCAGGCCCTTGCCGGCGTAATAATTACTTATGTTGCGGTATATTTTAGCCTTGTCCTGGGGTGCCAGTCCAACCAGGTTACCGTATACATCCAAGAGCCTACTGAAAAGGCGTCCACAAACCAGGAGCATACTATGATAATAGACCATGGCGGACACTTCCGACGATTCGTTTTTGACATCATCAACCCGCATATCCCTGCTGTTATCTTTAATTTTTTTTGTTCTCTTCTGCCGTTCTGCTTCGTCAAAGTCATCGCCTCGAATGCCCGAAGTCTTCATCTCACCTTCACTCATCTGATAGATCCTCCTCTTTTCTGGGCGATACGAATCCGGCAATCACAGCTAACATCCAGATTAACATTAAAAAAATAGGCATAATTTCTTTTAGAAGGTCAACTATGTAAAAATAATTATCAAAAATGCCCCAACTGCCTAATGGGATAAAAAACAATCCAATTATTATGTGTAACATACACGTCTCGACTTAATTTAAATGGAACTAGGCTTCGTTGGGGTATCACCTTCCTCCACACCCCTTGCCCCCTCCACCTTTTCCTCCACCACGTCTGCCGGCCCCCATCTTGCCGCTTCCTTTACCCTTGCCGTCGCAGGTGCCTGTCTCGCCCGGTTGCGCTTTTGTTCCAAAAATATCCGGGAGGTTAGCCACCTTGCCTAGCTTTGTTAAGACATCCGTGCTGATGACTTCTGAAAGAATTTGGCCAAGCAGTTTATTCATTTCTCTCCTCCCTTTGAAACATATGTGATGGACTTAATTTTGTACTCCCCAGCCGCACTCCCGCCACGTCCTCTCCTTAGGGAAAGGAATAAAGTCTGGAAAAGGATCATTCTCAGGTGAGGGATTACCCTGGATGAATACTTTACTGACTTTACGTCGTGGCCTCTTCCAGACCAGCCAGAGTGCTGTCATGGCTTCAGCCTGTTTAGGGTGATTCACATTTTATGTTGATTCTGTAACAGGCTGAAGTTCACCTGACGTGACGTTAGGCTCAACCCTGGATTGGGGCAGGCATTCATCGATGGCCACCCCGCCCACCTCTTCTCCATCCTCCGCCCCGTGGGCCACATTCTCCCGGAGGTCCATGGGCTATTTCACTTTGGCAGGCGGGACATGCTGTCGGAGTCACCGTTCCGTGTACCGACTCCCAACTATATCGGCAGTTGTGGCATACAAAGTGGATATTACGCCCCATTGCATCTTCATTACCGTTGATTCGGAGCGGCAGCCCATTGATCAAGGCTTGAGCTATTTTCTTGTGCGCTGCATCCACAATTCGACCAAACGTTTGTCGAGAAATATTCATCATCTCAGCCGCCTGTTCCTGATAAAGATCTTCAAGATCAGCCAACCGGATGGCTTCCAGTTCATCTATGGTTAGGACTACTTCTTCTTTAAAAGACGAGTCTACCGGTCCTGTCGGCTTGAAGATATAACTATTAACCAGCCCGGAAATTCGGCGGCAACACTTTGGCCTTGGCATAAATCCTGCTTTTTTTGGGGTAAAGAATGTACTCGGATGAATCCATTCTAAGCATATGCCCAAAACAAAGTCAAGAATAATCATAATAAATAGTATGAATTAAGGGATTACTGAACCCTCTGAATATTCGTCTTGAAGTCTAAGAATACAGGCAGCGGACAAGCGTCGATCTGAACAGGAACAAAGTCTACCCCACGTGCTTAGACCCTGTGCGTCGATCAACGCCCTTCCGCGGCGGACTACTTTCACATTATGAATGACAGTGACCCTGGGCGCCGGAGCAGGTATGCTCCTGGCCGAATGCAGGCAACTGCCCTGCAATAAAGCTCTCCAAAGCTTGTTTGACGGTGCTTTGAACTAAATTTAGGTGGACCCGAACGCCGACAGATTGGAGTCCCTTAAGAGGACGCATTCCCATACCGGCCGCAATTAAGGCCTGCACCTGGTTGTCGGCCAGGTAATTTACCGGGGCCATACAACCGCCTTCAGCGTGTGGCATCCCATTAACAATCGAAACATCGTTTACTTGTTCGTTATCGATCGTGGCGATGGTATAGCAATCACAGTGTCCGAAATGGGCGCTCATCGTGGCGTCCAACCCGCCGGGAAAATCTGATGGAACAGCGACTTTGATAGGCATGCTTTTAAATCCTCCTGGTTTAAACACGGCTTCTTTTAATAGCGCGACAGCCGGAATGAAAACTAACGAGCGAATATGCCGGTAGTATATTAAAGACAGTGCCGGCTTGATCTTGGTTTCCTGCTGGTTTAATTTGCGGCGTGGAATGACTGGTCTTGTTTTACCCCGGATGTATTTCCGGGGTTGTGATCATCACGCGTTTCCGTTTAAATAAGAAAGTGATGGAAAAATTGTCGTCTATGACTTTCCGCAACAGCTCCCGGGACCGGAACAGTTAGACTGTCCCGGTGTCGAACCGCAGCAAGAGTGGTCATTCGGGCCGGGGAGACGCCCACGGCTTAGCCCGGACCGCGTGGAATGGGCGGCCATTAGTCTCTTGAGGTTATGGCTGCCGAAGGCTTCGCAGCGAGCTTTTTCGGCCAACGACACAATCAGGACTTCGGTGAGTTTCCCGCAATCTAAGCATTGATAATCAAATAACGGCATGTTAACCTCTAAATGTGTTAGGTTTATGGTTATGGCAATGGTCGTTGATTGCCTTTTCCCGTCGTCTTGATCGACAGTCGGGTGCAGGTAATGTCATTGACTTAAGGGTGCGGACAAACGAGCTAATTTTTTTTAAAATAGACCATTCCGATTAAGCCCCAACGGGGCGCTCTAGGTTAGCCCAGGGCAGTGCCCTGGGAAATACGGCATGTTACGTGTCAGCGGGATGGTCAGGAGGTCGGCCGGCCCCCAAAATCATTTCCTCTGAATGGAATGTCCGGCTACGGCTGAAGTACGGGATTGCCGGCGGTTTTATGTGACTATTACATGGTTTTTATATAGTCGCCACCCCTACCCAGGGCGTTGCCCTGGGCTAACCTAGAGCGCCCTTTCAGGGCTTCATCGGAATTAACCATTTATTAGAATAGGATCCGATGACCCTACCCTTAAGTCAATGACATTGGGGTGAAAGTTATCTGAGGCAGCATTCCCCGCCCGTTCGATGGCAAGTCCCGCCGCAAACGAGAGTATGTGGAATTATCTTGTCAGTCAAAAACACGGCCATAACTTCATCTAGCTCGCCACTGACAAATGACACCATCTTAAGCCCGTTTGAAGTCAAGAACCTGGCCAG
The DNA here is from genome assembly GCA_015233285.1 of Deltaproteobacteria bacterium. The sequence goes on from JADFYA010000007.1 coordinate 25,910, forward strand.
CCGGTTTTCGATCCCGCCACAAATTAGCAGATCGAGGTCCATTGTCAGGATCTGGCTTGTTCTGTCTGTAACCGGCATATCGCTCCATGAATAGTCATGCCGGGATATGACTGCCCTGTCCTCAATCGTAAACACGGCTAAATTGGGAGCATAGTCAAACCAGGGCGAAACGCGTTCATGAAACAGGGTCACGGCCACTCTCACGCCAGGCCTCCTCCAAAATATCCTAAGGAATCAATTTGGGCCAGTTGACTTTGTGAATAGCAATTCCTGAGCCAATCTGATGTAAATGGCAAATATTTGTCTCACGAGGTCGAAATACTCCTGAAACAGTCCAATAGCTCCTTCTGATGCAGGCTGTTTGTCACTGGTTGCTCGTTGAAGGCAACCGGAAACCTTGTTATATCTAAAAGGAACAATCATGACCGTTCACTGTATAATCTGATCAGGTGAAACAACGGAGGCATTGCTTACGGGCCGGATTTTGGTTATAAATCGAGATAAAAGGCGTGGTTGCCCGGCGGGATTGGGGGCTTCAGCGATGTTCATTATTGAAACATCATCTGAAACGTGTTTCAAGTTGGAACAACAGTTTCCGGCAATTATGCCCTGATCATTATTAGTCATCATTGCTTGCGGGGCGCAACCCGGCCAACTTCATCCGGCGCCACAAGGTGGTTCGGGAGAGCCCTAATTCCCTGGCCGTCGCGGCCCGATTGTTCCCGTGCCGTTTCAAGGCCTGGAGCATCAGTTCCTGTTCTTTGGCCCTGAGGCTTCCGGATGGCTCTCCGGGAGTTGTTTGATAGCACGAATCAACTTGTTGGACCTCCGGCGGCAGATGCTCCGGTTGAATCATCTGATTGCGGCATAAGATAAAGGCATATTCGATGATGTTCAGCAGTTCTCTGACGTTCCCAGGAAATTGGTAAGCCATGAGCAGGTTGAGTGATTCTGGTGTCAGCGATTCTATAGATCTTTTTTTTGATCGATTAAAACGATTAATGAAGTAATCGGCCAACAAAGGAATATCTTCTCGACGCTCCCGCAGTGGCGGGATAAACATCCGGGCCACATTCAGCCGGTAAAAAAGGTCTTCCCGAAAGGTGCCGGTCATCATCATCTGCTTTAAGTTTCTATGGGTGGCAGCTATAAACCTCACATCGGCCTTAATGGGTTTAACGGCGCCCAGGGGGGTATATTCATTTTGGTCCAGGACCCGAAGTAATTTGATCTGCAAGGCAGGAGACATTTCTCCAATCTCATCCAAAAACAAAGTCCCGCCTTCTGCGGCCGCTAATCGGCCTGGATGATCTCGTCTGGCATCGGTAAATGCTCCTTTGACATAGCCAAATAGCTCGGATTCCAACAGGGTCTCCGGCAAGGCGCCGCAATTGACCGCCACGACCGGCCCTGTTGATCGATGACTCAAGCGATGGACGGCTTTGGCAAACAATTCCTTGCCAACCCCGCTTTCGCCTTCAATAAGCACATTGCTGTCGCTCTCGGCAACGTCTTTCAGGATGTCCAGGCTACGCCTTAAGGCTGGGGAAGCGCCGATGATGCCGTGCAACGGAAACCATTCTTGAACATGATCATTTAGTTTCTTAAGCCCGGAAATATCCTGAAACGTCTCAACTCCTCCGATAATCTGATCTTGATCGTCTCTAAGGGCCGAGGCCCTGATGAGAATGGGAATCTTTTCACCGGAATTGGTCAAAATTTCAACCGCCCTGTCCATAATTCGGCGACCGGTATTGATACTCTCCTCCAGAGCACAATCTACCTGACAAATAGAAGACCTGAATATATCATAACATTTTTGCCCAATGGCCACCTCGCGGGGAATGCCGGTGATCTCTTCCGCCACCCGGTTGAACTTGGTGATGGTTTTATCCGGGGTGATGGTGAAGACACCTTCACTGATATTATCCAGGATGAGTTCGGCTAAGGCCGGATTATTCTTTTCTTCTGATACAGTCATGGGTGTCAATGAGTAGGGATAACAGGATGATAATTAGGACCAGACCGGGTCGGTCCAGGTCGGCAGCCTATGGATTAGGGAAGATACATCGAAAAGGCTTACGTGTCAATGAGGGCGGGGGGCTAAACGCCGCCTTGGCAATAAACATAAATTGGAATACTGCTACACAGGATAGAACCATTTATGGTTCATCCGGCTAAAGCGTACTTTGCCTCCATCGGGTACCTTTGATCACCTATTTCTCCATAACAGTGGCAACCTCATGATATAGTTTGCGTCTTAGATCCGGCAGTTTGTCGTTATAAAGTTTGACCACATGAAAATGGTCAAAAACAATGGCAGCCTCAGGCAGATTCTTCTTAACCGCTTTGGGCATAAATAACAATTGGATCTGGTGATCTTTCCAGAAGAGAAGCATATTCCAACGATTGCTGTTCCAATTCATGAATCCTGTCCTCCAATCGCTGATATCAATCCGGTATGTCTGAAATACTTCTTGTTATGTCGTCCATACCCAAAGCCTTCGCGTTATGTCATTGCGAGCGAAGTGTGACGCCTTTAGATTCCTCACCTTCGTTCGGAATGACAACGTGAGAACCATTCTTGATCCGCAATAGACGGCATTCGACAACCAGAAACAAGTCGCGGACCCCGGCGGCGCCGGTGTTATTAATGGGAGAAACTTCCGGGCCCGAGCCAAGGACGCCATGATCTGTTATCTAACTTAACAACTATAAGAAATTTCTCATTAGTAACATACAACGCAATGTCATTGACTTAAGCCGACGAACAATCGTGCCAACTTTTTTAAAATAGACCATTCCGAATAAGCCCCAACGGGGCGCTCTAGGTTAGCCCAGGGCAACGCCCCAATGTTGTTGAATTAAGGGTGCGACGTTAAGATTTCTCGCTTCGCTCGAAATGACAGGGAAGTGGACCACCTGGAATGACGCCATAAATTTGTCATTCCGAACGAATGTGAGGAATCTTATCACATCCGAAGATGGTTAAGCCGCAGCTTAATTCAACAGCATTGGG
>JADFYA010000080.1:0-466 GCA_015233285.1 Deltaproteobacteria bacterium
GGAACTGTGTACCCCCTTGGCGACCTGTGCCGGGTAGTTTCTTAGGAGTTATAATGCCAGGACCTCGACCTAATCAACAACTAAAGGTGGCGGACGCGTGTCAATATTCTGTTTTTATAAAAAAAATAAATAGATTAGCCCTAATTAGTTCATCCTTAATGATGCAACGGCGGCCACATATTTTCAGAAAGGGAGACGCTCATTCGGCAAAGCGTAATTACTTATTCCAATAAATCAAAAGATTATAAAAAAATGAAGAGACCGGACCGGGATTTGCTCTTTTTTCTTGACCTTCTTTAACAATGAGGCTACATTTCGATCTCGTTTAACCTCCAACTTATTCGGGTGAAATATGAAAAGAAATCTTCGATGTGGATTGAGTCTGCCGATTTATCTGGGACTATTAATTATCGCGATGATGATAGGGTGCGGAGGCGCTTCGGACGTCGATACCCCCAAAATAAAC
>JADFYA010000080.1:511-11689 GCA_015233285.1 Deltaproteobacteria bacterium
TCCCGTGGTGGTCACCGGGTCCAAATTGGTGGATAATTATGTCAGGACCTTCATTAACTTTAACGGCTATGACACCCCCGGTCATTATATTGACTCAATCACCAGCAATCAGATCAATTTTAGGATACCGTTTGAGGCCACCACGGTCCAAACGCCGCTTCAATTCACCAGTGTTCCCACCGCAGGTCCATTTATTGTTCGGGTGAACGACACAGGGACCAACACGGTCCCGTTCATTGTCCTCGGCTGTTCGGCACTAGTCTTCAACGATGGAGTCAATCGGGTCAATGCGATCAACACCCAAACCAACGCCCTTCAGGGCACCTTCTCTTTAGCCTCCCAGCCCCTCAGCGTCACCATTGATCCGGAAGGTGTGAAGGTCTACTTCCTGACTGCCGGTTCCGACCAGATGAGCGTGGTTGATACGAACAAAAACCAGGTTGTGGCTACCATCCCGGTGGGGCCGTCGCCCGGAGGCATCGCCGTGACCTATCATAAATATAATAATCTCTATGTCACCAATACGACCAAAGGAACTGTGACCTGCTATGACAACCAGACCTTCGCCCAGAAGGCGGTTATCACCGTGGGCCAAAAACCGACAAAAATGGCCATCAGCTACGATTGGGAGTGGCTCATGGTCGTGAATACCGCGGACAACAACCTGTCAGTCATTCAAATTTCGACCAATACCCAGACCGCAGTTCTCCCGCTTGGAAATGCTCCTTCAGACATTATCGCCTCATGGATGGACCGGAAGATGTTTGTCATCAATACCGGCGACAATACTATTTCCGGAATAAGTGTTGGTGATAAGATAGTCACCGGGACCGTCCCCATCGGAAACGGCCCCTGGCGGATGGCCTATGCCCAGAACGGTGGCAAAGTTTTCGTGCTTAACCAGGGCGACGGGACGGTCAGCGTCATCGGCGAGGGGGATACCAGTCTTCGGTCTACTATCATCATGGGGAATCAGCCCATGGGTATTTGCACCGATTATGATAACAATTATGTCTATGTCGCCCAATATGGGGATAACAACGTAGCGGTACTCAATAATGATACCGAAAACCTCAATATGCTCGTTCCGGTTGGGCAGGGGCCCTCTGACGTCGCCTTTATTAATAACCCTCGCGTCGGTAAATATGTCTATGTCACCAACCGGCTGAGTTCTTCGGTAACCGTGATCACCAGCGAAGACAACAGCAATTATCAGCCGACCTTACTGGCCCATAGCATTGTAACGACTATTCCGCTGAGTGATAAGCCCCGGCGGATAATTATGCAAGATCTGTCGCGGGATACCACTCTTTTCAATCCATGATGATAGTGATCATCTAGGTCGGGCGGCGGTCTAATCAATAAACCGGACAAACGTTTTCAAAAGTTAGTTAAGCGTGTTGGTAACGACGATGATCTAGGCGTAACTAAGAGTAATTTTTAACCGACGGCCACTGGCGGGCAGGATGCCGGGTGCTATCCCGCAGGTGGATAATAGCTGCGGGTAAGGTTTAAAGCCGGTCACGGGATAGGCCATCTACTAATAATGATTTGGCCTTTTTCCAGACCCCGGCATGTGAAATTTTGGGCAAGTGTCTATCTGGCCTCCCGGATTTAGACGCCGCCGTCTCGCAGAGGCAGCGACCGAACCTTGGGCCTTGATAGATGACTGCCGAGAGCAGAGAAAAATAAACGATGTTTCCCGCATCAGATCAAATGAACAAGGAAGTCAAAGCCGGATGTGGGAGACGGGAAAGAACCGAAAGAAAGGACCAAACCGGTGATGAAGGTCTTTACCCGACATGCCGGCCCAGAGAAACAATCAGTAAAAGATGTTGGACAAGCGGCGATTAATAGGCAAGAGTGCGAGATCTGCAATTTTATGTAACCATTACATGCACATGGTGTTAACCTATGAAGTTGTCATCCTTATGCAAAGGGATTCGGTTCCCCAAACCGAAGTACCCTAATGTCCCAACTGAAGTCGTCCCCATTCCTTCCCCAAGCAAGGTCATACTGCCGATGCTGCAGCACGCAGGATTACCATGTATCCCCTGCGTGGAAAAGGGAACCCAGGTAAAAATCGGGGACGTAGTAGGTCGGCCGCAAGACGAGACCGGGGCTTCCGTTCATGCCAGCGTCTCTGGGGAGGTAACTGACATTGCGCAGGTATACACCTCCTCGGGGCAAAAATCTCCCGCCGTCATCATCAGTTCAGACGGTAAGGATACCTGGGCGGACAATATAAAAACCGATGCCGAATATCTAGAAAAAGCGCCATCGGTTTTGATCGACCGCATTAAAGATGCGGCCATTATGTCCTCCGGATCGGAATCTGCTCCGGTGATAACCGACCTCACTCTATCCCAAAAACCCCGGGGCTACCACTTCGCCACCGGGTTACCCATTTTCAAGCCACTCGATACTTTGGTCATCAACTGCGTGGACACGGAGCCTTATTACGGTTCTGCTCATCGGCTGATGAACGATTTTTTCGATGACCTGGAAGCGGGAATCAAAACTGTCAAGATTGTCACCGAAGCCACCAGATTTATTATGGCTGTTGACGTGCAACACTCAGTCAGCAATCAGGTGAGAGATCTTACCGGACAATTAGAAGTGGCGGTCCGGTCTGTCGATGGAACCAGGTTTCCCACGGGGGTTCACCGGGTTCTATTAAAAGAACTGTTGGATCTTGAAATCCCCATGCCCTATGGTGAGCCTCGGGATTATGGTGTTTCGGTACTTAAGGTTGACTCGATCATTGACATCGGTCGTGCAGCTAAGCACCTTAAACCACAGGTAGAAAAGGTCATTTCAGTCTTTGGTAAAGGCGTCCATGATCAAAAGCTGGTGCGGGTTAGGATGGGCACACCCTTAAAAGATGTGCTGGAGGCCTGCGGTGGCCTGGCCGGCCGGCCGGGTAAAGTCATCTTCGGTGGGCCGATGATGGGTATGGCCCAGTTCGACTTGAATGTCCCAATTTCTAAAGACACAGAAGCAGTATATGTCCAGACGATGGATGAGGTGGTCCGTTCGACTAATCATCCATGCATTAATTGTGGCCTGTGTGTCAAGGTTTGTCCCGTCAGGCTGGTGCCCAGTCAATTGTCGAAATACTGTGAAAATGACCAGTTTCAAGACGCTGCGGCTCTAAACCTGATGAACTGTATTGAATGCGGCTGTTGCCACTATGTCTGCCCGGCGAAGCGGCCGATGGTCCACCAGTTCCGTTACGGTAAATCGCAAGTCATGGTTAGAAGGATGGGTTGATGATCGATAAAAAGCTGGATAACAGATTAGTTGTTTCATTCTCGCCCCACATCGAGAGTCATAATTCTATTAGCGCGATGATGCTAATCTTTATTGTTGCGCTGCTTCCCTCTGTCCTGATGGGGGTCTATTATTTTGGATATAACGTTTTAATGATCCTGGGTCTCTCCGTCGCTTCCTCGATGGCTGCCGAGGCTTTCGTGAACAAGATAAGCCATCGTCCCTCGACTCTCGGAGATTTTAGCGCTATTTTGAATGGGCTGCTGCTGGGATTGTTGATGCCGCCGACTATGCCCTGGTGGGCAATGGTGGTTGGATCGAGCTTATCCATCATTGTGGGCAAGAGTGTTTTTGGCGGATATGGTAATTATCCCCTTAATCCTGCCTTGATCGGGTGGATGATTATCCGATTGGCCTGGCCGGATTTAATGAACGGCTTTATTGAGCCGGCGCCGTTGTTCTCCGGTGGCGATATGTCACAGGCGTTACCTCCGTTAATGGCGGTAAAAGGCGATCCCAGTGAAATCGGGTCTTACGACATGTGGCGACTGATGGTTGGAAATGTTCCCGGTCAAATCGGGACTATCTCCGCCTTGTCCGCAATCATTGGAGGCTTGATCCTTCTCTATCGCGGCGTTATCAGGTGGCACATTCCGGTTGGCGTTTTGCTTGGGTCCTTCGCTTTTGCTTGGATTTTCAATACGATCAATCCGGATACTTACTTCCCTGGTTCTTTTCATCTCATGACCGGGACTCTCTTGCTGGGCGCCTTTTTTCTGGCACCGGAACCGGTCAGCAGCCCGGTTACCCCGGCGGGATGTTGGTTTACGGATTGTTGATCGGTGTCTTAACCGTTATAATTCGTATCTGGGGATCGGATACAGATGGGGTCATCCAGGCTATCTTGATTATGAACATCGGCACCCCGCTGTTTGACCGTATCCGTCCTAGATCATGGGGGGTGAATACCGGTGCGTGAAATATTACGACTTGTTGTAGTTCTGTCCATTATCTGCGCAGTGGCTGGGTTTTCCTTGGCCCTGGTCCATAAGGTGACCAAAGCGCAGATCGATTACCAGCAGGTTAAGTTCGTTAAAGAACCGGCCGTCAAAAGAGTTTTGACCGGATATGATAACGACCCCATCAAGGACCGAAAAGAGTTGGAGATTGGTAAGGATAAGTATGGCCGGCCCCAATTTCTGCTTGTCTTCCCGGCTAAAAAAGAGGGCAAGACTTTCGCACTGGCCATGGAAACCTACGGTAAAGGGTATCATGGAGATGTGGGTGTCATGGTCGGGATCGACGTTGAATCCGGGAAACTGACCGGTATTGGGATCACCTCTCACTCAGAGACCCCGGGTATTGGGGCCAAAGCGGTGGAGCCGTCTTTTACAGATCAGTTTAAAGACATAGCTATCCAAGAAGATATAAAAAAGAAGTCGGACGGCGGCAAGATCGAGGCCCTATCCGGCGCGACCTTAACGACCAACGGCGTTTTGTCTGCGGTTAACAGTGCCCTGAAGTATTATAAAGAACTTAAAGACAAGCTTATCAGCTAAACAACACCTTAAAATGTCAAATAAAGGGACTTACTATGGCGTTTGGCAAGGAATTTACAAAGGGCTTCTGGGATCTCCTTCCGCCGTTCAGACTTGTTTTGGGTCTCTGCCCCACCTTGGCGGTGACCACCTCGGCTGAAAACGGTCTGGGCATGGGGTTGGCGGTGACCTTTGTCTTGGTCTGTGCTAACTGTATCATCTCCCTCATCCGAAAAGTGATCCCCAGCAAAGTCCGCGTGGCGGCATTTATCGTTATCGCCGCCTCCTTCGTGGTTATTACCGAGCTGGTCATGAAAGCGTATTTTTACTCTCTGTCAACTCTGCTTGGTATCTTTATTCCTCTGATCGTGGTTAACTGTATCATCCTCGGCCGGGCTGAGGCTTTCGCCTCCAAGCGCGGAGTTATTGATTCATTGGCGGATGGGCTGGGCATAGGTCTCGGTTTTACCGTCTCGTTGACGGTGTTAGGCTGTATCCGAGAGATTCTGGGCTACGGGGCCATCTTCGGGCATAACATTATGTGGGAGAGTTTCCGTCCCTTTTCGTTTATGGTTAAGCCCCCCGGAGCCTTTGTCTGCCTCGGGTTGCTCTTGGCTTTGATCAACTTCATCAGCATGCGGCAAAAAGCAAGATGAGAATTTAATCCCTTCCAGACGAATCGAGGGCGAACAACATGAGTGACTATTTACTCCTAATGGTTTCGGCCATTCTGATCAACAACATCCTCCTGGCCAAGTTTTTGGGCAACTGCCCCTTTTTGGGCACATCCAAGCGGATGGATACGGCTATGGGGATGGCCATGGCTGTTGTTTTTGTCTTGACCCTATCCGGAGTCATTACCTGGTTGGTCCAATACTATGTTTTGATTCCTCTGAACATCGAATACCTTCAAACAATTTTCTTTATCCTGGTCATCGCTTTTTTGGTCCAGTTCGTGGAAATCGTACTTCAGAAGACCGCTCCGGCGTTATTCCGGGCCTTGGGTATATACCTGCCTCTGATTACCACCAACTGCGCCGTGCTGGGCGTGGCCATCATCAATATTAACGAAGAATTTGGTTTCTTTAAAACCATGTTCTACTCCTTTTCTTCTGCGGTCGGCTTTGGTCTGGCCCTGGTTTTGTTTGCCGGGATTAGGGAAAGGTTCGCCTTAGTAAGAATACCTAAACCGCTCGACGGGACGGCCATAGGTTTGATCACCGCCGGCTTGATGGCCCTGGCTTTTTCTGGATTTGCCGGCCTGGTCTAATAGCGTCGGTGCCCTGTCTTCGTTTACATGGGGGATCGTGGTCAAGCCTTAGGGCGGACCAACCCCCTCAAGATTTTCCCTGGACTCGTCCCATAAGGCCGGGCCGGGGACAATAAACATCAAGGGAGGAATATCTATGCTGGCCGAAGCGATATCTCTCGGCAGCCTTGGACTGTTCAGCGCCGTGGGATTGGGGCTGGCGGCGAAGTTTTTTGCCGTAAAGCAGGACCCTTTAGTTCAAGCGATCGAAGAAGCCTTGCCGGGTGCCAACTGCGGCGGGTGCGGCTTTGCCGGATGTTCGGGAGCTGCAGCGGCCATCGCCAAGGGTCTGGCCCCGGTGAATGTGTGCGTCGGCGGGGGACCTGAGGTCGGTCTGGCCGTCGCCGCTATCATGGGTGTTGAACCGGGATTCAAGGAACCGGAATTTGCCAAACCAAAATGCCGTTATGGCGAGGAAGACGCCGAAACCAAGTTCATCTACTCCGGAATTCAGGATTGCCGGGCGGCTATGCTCTTATCGGGCGGGGCCAAGGTGTGTGAAATTGGTTGTCTGGGCCTGGGATCATGTGTTCGAGCCTGCCCCTTTGAAGCTATTGCCATCGGCCCGGACGGTCTGCCGGTGGTCGATGAAAAGAAATGTACCGGATGCGGGACCTGTGAACGTATTTGTCCCAAACACATCATCTCCGTGACGTCGGCCTCTAAGCGTATCCTGGCCTTGAACCAACAAGATGATTGCCTGGCTCCATGCCAGCAAACGTGTCCGGCCCAGATCAATATACCTGAATATATCTCCCAGATCAGCCAAGGGAATTATGAGCAGGCGGTCAGGGTAATTAAAGAGAAGAATCCGTTGCCGTTAACCTGCGGCCGCGTTTGCCCCCATCCGTGCGAAGCCAAGTGCCGCCGGGGGACGGTCGATGAGCCGGTCAACATCAATCATTTAAAACGTTTTGCGGCCGATTACGAGCTTCTGTCCGGAAAAGCCTTCGATACCTTCACCTTGCCGAAGAACGGTCACAAAGTGGCTATCGTTGGTGGTGGCCCTGGTGGATTGTCGGCGGCGTTCTACCTGGCCCGGATGGGTTACGAATGTACCATATTTGAAGCCATGCCCAAACTTGGGGGAATGCTGCGTTACGGTATTCCGGAGTACAGACTGCCCAAAAAGACCCTTGATTGGGAGATTCAGGCCATCCTGGATCTGGGGGTGAGCGTCGAATACAATAAGGTCATGGGTGAAGATTTTACCATCGATTCCCTAAAAAAGGATGGTTTCGAGGCCATTTTCCTGGCCGCCGGAGCCTGGGGGAGCCGGTTGCTGGGCGTTGAAGGCGAAGACGTTCAGGGTGTTCTCCCTGGCACTTCCTTCTTGATTGACCGCGGCCTGGAAAAAGAGACCCCGGTCGGGCAACGGGTGGTGATTGTGGGTGGCGGTAACACGGCCATCGACGCGGCCAGGACGTCCTGGCGGCTCGGAGCCAAAGAAGTAACAGTTCTATACCGGCGGTCCCGTAAGGAAATGCCGGCTAACGATATCGAAGTTGAAGAAGCTGAGCATGAAGGCATCAAGTTCCACTTTTTGGCTGCTCCGACACGGTTGGTTGGTGAGAATGGAAAACTTACCGGGATCGAGTTCATTAAGATGGAACTGGGCGAACCCGATGCCAGCGGCCGGCGCAGGCCGGTACCTGTCGAAGGCTCAGAAACCGTTTTGCCTGTGGATAATGTGATTGCGGCTATCGGTCAATTCCCTGATCTTGATTTCATCCAGAAGACCAAAGACGGACTCGAGAAGGATGTCAAAGTCACCAGGTGGAAGACGGTAGAAGCCAAAGACACGACTATGGATACTTCCGTACCCGGAGTCTTCGCCGGTGGCGATGTGGTCAGCGGACCTCAGACCGTGGTTGAGGCCATTGGCGCCGGTCGTCGGGCGGCCAGATCCATTCATCAATATGTTGCTACGCAGAGTATGGAGGCTCCGGCCAATCTGATCAACGCCAAGGATATCATGCTGGTCATGCCTGAGAATGTACCTCCGGCGCCTCGAGTGAAGATGGCTGAATTAAACGTAGAACAGCGCCGGCTCAACTTTGAGGAAGTGGACCTTGGACTGACTGAAGACCAGGCCCGGGCCGAGTCTAAAAGATGTCTGACCTGTGGCCGATACTGTTACAAACCCAATGCAGCCGCCTAGGCGGATATTCGCGTGATTCTGTCAGGACGCATCTGGCTGATGATTACTGGCGATGGATACTGGATGGTTGACTGCAGAAGAATGACGGCTGAATGCATATATATCAAGATCCGGAGTAAATAGAATGAAATCTCAAAATGATCAAGGTTATGTAGTCGCTAACCCGATGGACCGGCGTGGGTTTCTGAAGTTGGCCGGACTGGCGGTAATCGGTGGAGCTGTGGCTGCCGCCGCATGGCCGTCAAAGAAACCCGGTTCTCAGTCAGTCTCTTTTTCTTCAGGGTTGCATTTGGCCGATGAAACCCGCCTCATCATGGGGACGTATGCGACTATCACCGTCTTGGATCCTTCCAAGGACAAGGCTCAAGAGGCTTTGGGCAAGGCTTTTGATTTAATGCACCAAAAGAGCATAATGTTGAGCCGACATCGACCCGATGGCGCCGTAGCCGTCCTTAACGCTAACGGCGGTCTTGATGGTTCACCGCCGGAATTGATTGATCTTATTCAGGCTTCTTTCAAGATTAACTTCTTAACCAGCGGTAATTTTGACATTACCGTTGCGCCGGCGGTGGATCTTCTGAAGAATAGTTTCGCCGCCAACAACAAGCCGCCCACTATGGCTGAGGTTGAAGAGGTCCGCGGCTTGATCGGCATGGACAGCATAAAAGTCGAAGGGGATAAAATCAGGCTGAACAAGTCGGGAAGCCGAATCACCCTTGACGGCATTGCTAAGGGGCATATCGTTGACGAGACCCTGAAGTACCTGGCTCAACGCGGCGTCAAACACGCCCTGGTGAACGCCGGGGGCGATATGGCCATGTTTGGTGGCCGGGAAGACGGAAAGCCCTGGCGAGTGGGCATTGCCGACCCAAAAGCTCAACACAGCAGCAAAACGGTTATCACCATGACTCAAGGAGCTATCACTACTTCTGGGAATTACGCCATATTTTTTGACAAGGAAAAATTGTATCACCACATTATTGATCCGCGCACGGCCCTTTCTCCTCATGGTGATTCGTCGGTCAGTGCTTTGGCCCGGACGGCCCGGGAAGCTGATGGATTGTCTACGGCTGCATTCGTCATGGGGCCGAAGAAAGGTCTCGATTTCCTTGAGCGCTACCCGGATGTCGAGGGTCTGATCATCACCAGGGAAGGCAACATTTTTAAGACCAAGAAATGGCCGGCCTAACTGGTTTTGAGTAATTGAATTCCGCCAACTATTAAATGTTTATTTGAGGCTGGTCTTTTAGACCGGCCTCTTGTTATTCCGACAAGATAAAGGGGGGCTGTCTCGTGGATATAGGCGTGATTTCAGACACACATTTAGAAGGGCCGACGAACGAATTGGAGAAGCTCTGTGACACCGTTTTTTCTAAGGTGGATCTCATCCTGCACGCCGGAGACATCACCAATCACATTGTTTTAGATGTATTTTCCCCTATTCCTGTGATTGCCGTGGCTGGGAATATGGACCCGCTGTCCACCAGATCTCAGCTTAAGGACAAAGAAATTATTCTTCGGGGAGGCTTCACCATCGGGTTGACCCATGGTTGGGGGGCGCCGCTGGGGTTGGAACAGAGGGTGCGGGGGATCTTTGGACCGGAGGTCGACTGCATCGTTTACGGCCACAGCCACATTCCGGCCAACCACGTGGAAGATGATCTTCTTTTTTTTAATCCCGGCACTTTTGGGCGGGGTCTGATCTCACTGGGTCGCCGGACGGTCGGCATTCTTCACCTTGGGGATGAGATCACTGGTGAGATTATCAGAATGTGACCACATATCCCTGAGCGGGGTCATCTAACCGTGAAATCATCGCCGTCTATGGTCGATAATCCGGAGTAAGGACGGCTTTTCTCGGTGGCTGTTGCCCCGGTGCAGTGCGCCGGCATCTTTTGAACCGATCAAAGATTGGCTTTTATGTAGTCCACCGCATTTGAAAATAGCTTTATGCCGTCGCCTGGACCGTCGGGATAGGGGCGGCCTTGCCGTTTTAGAGCTTCTTTGGTGCGGGTCCAGGTGGGGTGGTTGGTCCAGTGGTTGTAGGCTTCAGGATGGGGCATAAGTCCGAAGATGCGCCCGGTGGGGTCACAGATGCCGGCAATATCGGCCAGTGAGCCGTTGGGGTTAAAAGGAAACCGCCCGTTGGCCGGGCTGCCGTCCGGTCTGGCATAGGTGCACACGGCCAGGTGCTGATTTTTGAGACGATCGATCATTTCCGGTGAAGCATATAGCTTGCCTTCTCCATGGCGGACGGGCAGAGGCATATATTCCAGGCCTTGGGTAAATACGCAGGGCGACTCGCGATTAAAGGCCAGATGGATCCAGTCGTCCCGGAAGATGCCGCTGTCGTTGGGGATCAGGGCGACTGTCCGGGAATGGTAGTCACCGTCAAGACCGGGCAGGAGTCCTAAATTGACCATCACCTGGAACCCGTTGCATATCCCTATGATCAGCTTTCCATCGGCGATAAATTGATCCAACTGCCGGCCCAGATGGCTTCTGAATCTGGTGGCCATGACCACTCCGGCCCCATGATCGTCCCCCCAGGAGAACCCGCCGTCAAAGACCAGCAGGTGATATTCCGATAATTCAACCCGTTGCCCGGATTTATCCCCCTTGATCAATTCATTGATGTGTACCCGCCGGCTCTCCGCCCCAACCAGCTTCAGGGCATGATCGGTCTCATAATCGCAATTAAGCCCAAATCCTGTCAACACCATGGCCTTGGCCGTTTTCATATAACACCCCAAAAGGTAATTTTAAAACGCAATGTTTTTGAATCCGCACCGGCATGCGAACGAAGCGGCTGGCTCGATGAGATTTTCCAAATTTGTGGGTCACTATAATTCTTCGTTAAAATAATCAGAATCGATTCGTGTCAGCTCATATAATGA
>JADFYA010000081.1 GCA_015233285.1 Deltaproteobacteria bacterium
TGAAGTGTCCATATCCCGTATCTTCACACCAACCAGTATATGGGCTAAGGAGAATCTAGATGCAATACGATTTAACGGAAGAACAGTTGATGCTTCGGGATACCGTCCGCCGCCTGGCCAAGGAAAAAATCCAGCCGGGGGCCGCAGCCAGAGACGAGAAAGGCGAATTCGCCCACGATATGGCTGAGTTGCTTCGAGATAACGGCCTGTTTGGGGCTGATTTCCCGGAAGAGTACGGCGGAGCGGCCATGGGCATGTTGTCTTTGTGTCTGGTCATCGAGGAGGTGGCTAAGGTTTGCGCCTCCACAGCGGTCATCTTGCTGGTCCATGAACTGGGGACCATGCCCATTTTTCTGGCCGGGTCAAAGGCGCAAAAAGAGAAGTACTTGCCGTCGTTGGCCGCGGGGGAGAACCTGATTGCCTTTGGTTTAACCGAACCGGGGGCCGGTTCCGATGTCGCCTCTTTGCGGACTAAGGCCGTGAAAGACGGTGATAGCTACGTGCTGAATGGACGAAAGGTTTTCATCTCCCACGGGGATGTGGCTAAATGGGTTTGCGTGGCGGCTAAAACCGATACCACCGTCCCGGGGCATAAAGGCATCAGCATGTTTGTGGTGGACCAGGGGACACCCGGTTTCACTATAGGCAAACACGAGAATAAGTTGGGTATCCGCGGTTCGAGTACGGTGGAATTGATTTTCGAGGACTGCCGGATCCCGGCCGAAAATATACTGGGGACGGAAGGGCAAGGCTTCACCATCCTCATGAAGACGCTGGATTTCACCCGCATCCCGGTGGCGGCCCAGGCCCTGGGTATCGCCCAGGGGGCGTTGGACTATTCCATTAACTACAGCAAAGAACGAGTCCAATTCGGAAAACCCATATTTACTTTCCAGGGGCTGCAATTCATGATGGCCGACATGGCGGCTAAGTTGGAAGCGGCCCGGCAATTGACCTACAAGACGGCAGCCATGTTCCAGGAATTTCCAAAAGACTTGTCTCGCCTCAGCCCGGAGGCCGTCCGATTTTCGGCCATGTGTAAGCTTATGGCGGCAGATACGGCCATGGCCGTGACCACCGACGCCGTCCAACTGATGGGCGGGTACGGTTATGTGAAAGAATACCCTGTGGAACGGATGATGCGGGACGCCAAGATTACCCAGATATATGAAGGCACCAGCCAGGTCCAAAAAGTAGTCATCGCCTCCACCCTGTAATCATAACCCATTGCAAACAAGGGGAATCCAGCTCCTTCACCAGAGCCGATTCCCCTTGTTTGTTTTACGGGGCGGGTAAAAAGGATATTCCTTGAAATAACGTTCTGTTGCGATACTATGTTAAAATCAGTCCGTTAACAACTGCAGCAACGGTTTCGCCCGGTTTGCTTGGCCTGATAAAGGGCCTGATCAGCCATTTTGAGCAAGTCGTCGGGCGATGCGTCTTTTGACGGGATGGTTGAGGCCACCCCCTGGCTGATACTGACGCAGCTACAGGCGCTCGAAACAGCATGAGGCATTTGCAAGGCCAGGATACTGTCTCTAAATCTTTCAGCGATCAAGAAGGCCGCATCCAGGTCGGTTTTGGGTAAAATACAACCGAATTCTTCCCCGCCATAGCGGGCGATCAGGTCCACCTTTCGCGGCAGTGAAGCCTCCATAGCCTGGGCCACCCGGATCAGACAGGTATCCCCGGCCTGATGGCCGTAATTATCGTTATAGCTTTTGAAGTGGTCAAGATCAATCAGGATCAAAGACGTCGGGGAGGCTTCACGGCCAGCGAAATTCCAGACCGTCTTGAGGTAATCATCGAAACGGCGACGATTGGCGATCCCGGTCAGGCCATCGCGAAACGACAGCTCCTTCAAAAGCTCCCGTTGAATTTTGAGTTCCACGTGAGTCTGAACCCGGGCCTCGACAACGACCGGGCTGAACGGTTTCATAATATAGTCCACGGCTCCGGCTTTGAACCCTTTTACTTGATCTTCCTCGCTGTCTTTTGACGTAATAAAGATAACCGGAATGTTTCGAGTCGTAGGATCAGCTTTCAGCCGTTGGCACACGGCATAACCATCGATACCCGGCATCATGACGTCGAGTAAGATCAGATCGGGTGGTTTATCCGATCCCACTATTTTCAATGCTTTTTCACCATTAGTGGCGGCCCGGATGGTGAATTTAGAGGACAACAATTCCGTCAGGACCTTAATGTTCCCCGGTTCATCATCGACGATCAGGATATTTTGTTTTTGTGATTGTTCAGCCATTCCTAACCCCAGCTAAAGACACGCCCAGAGCGGCCGCCATTCTTTGCAAGGGCGCCAGGGCATGTTCAAAATCGTAGTTCTTAATGGACTCCTCCAACAGCCGGATTTCTTCTTCAAAGCCCGCCCGGCCAATAATTTTCTTCAAATATTCCAATGAGCTTTCTGCGGCAGTGTCATCATCTTGAACAAGCCGAGCCAGTTCCACTAATATGGGGGCAAGCTGGTCCAGATCAACCGGGGCGTCCGGGGCCGGCGGTCTGTCCGGTTCCTCCGGGTTTAAAGATTTGACCTCGGTCGTCAATGGTTGTAAAGCCTGATCCAATTCGGATAGACATCGGTCGTATTGATCCGCCTGTTTTTGCCTGAGGGCCTCTTCCAATTGTCCGGCGATCCGATGCACGTCCTGCGCTGAAATATTTCCGGCGATTCCCTTAACCGTATGGGCTATCCGCTCTGCCGTCTCGAGGTCGTCGGCCAGGATGAGCCGGTGGATTTCCTCAGTTACGGCATGGTATTTATTTGAAAAGTCCAGAAGCAGTTGTCGGTATAACCCGGCGTTCCCCTGCAGCCTGGCCAGTCCGGCGGCGATATCGACCCCAGGCAGATGGGCGGGAAGCACGACCTGACCTTCTTGCTCCTTCAGTTTGCTCCGTCTTTCTTTTATCTCCTCGGCGTTTTGCCGGACACCCGGTTTGATCCATCGGGTCATGGTGGTGAATAACTGTTCCGGGTCTATGGGTTTGCTGACATAATCATTCATGCCAGCGGCCAGGCATTCCTCTTTTGCCCCTTTCATGGCATGGGCGGTCATAGCGATAATGGGTAAGTCTTGAAACCTGTCCTCTCGTCTGATCAGACGGGTCGCCTCGTATCCGCCCATTACGGGCATCTGAACGTCCATGAGGACCAGGTCGTAATCGGTTTTGAAAACGGCATCAACCGCTTCCCGGCCATTGGTAACCATCTCCACCACCAACCCGGCGCTTTCGAGTATCTCCGTGGCCACCTGGCGGTTCATGACATTATCCTCGACCAGCAGCACTTTTGACCCTTCGATATCTTCCAGGATTTCAGTCTGACTCACCACCTCGAGGTGCGGCCGGCCCGTCGAAGGCGCTTCCCGTCCGAACACACCCATAATCGTGTCAAAGAGCAAAGACGGACTGACCGGTTTCATCAGGAAGTCATTTATTCCGGCCTTGCCGGCCTTCCTCATGATTTCCTCCCGGCCGAAGGCGGTAATCATGATAATCAGAGGAACTTGGGCTAACTTGCTGTCTTGCTTGATATGTTGTGATGTTGAAATCCCGTCCATCCCGGGCATCTTCCAGTCCATAAACACAAGATCATAGGGTTTTTCAGCCGACGCCCGGGCCAGTTCCTTGAGCGCCGCGTCGCCGGATTCCACGGCCGTCGTCTCGAACCGAAAAGATGTCAACATCTCGCTCAAGACTATTCGGGCCGCCTCATTATCATCCACGACCAGGACCTTTAAACCGGCCAGGTCAACGGGGGCCGTCTGGGGTTGCTCGCAACCTGACGATATATCGAATCCGGCGGTGAAGGAGAAAGTACTACCCTGGCCAGGTTGACTGGTGACGGAGATATTCCCGCCCATCATCTCCACCAGACTTTTGGAAATGGCCAGACCCAGACCGGTTCCGCCGAACTTGCGGGTGACTGAGGTATCCACCTGGGAAAATGCCGTAAAAAGTTTCTCGGTTTGTTCCGGGGTCATTCCAATACCGGAATCAGTCACGGAAAATCTGATGCGGCAATGCTCCTGATTGGCGTCCACAAGTCCGGCTTTTACCAAAATATGGCCCGACTCTGTAAACTTAACGGCATTATTGGTCAGGTTGATCAAAATCTGCCCCAACCGGAGGGGGTCACCTATAAGAGTCCGGGGAACATCATTGGCCAGATGGACGATAAGTTCGATGCCTTTTTCAGCCGCTTTGACGGATACCATGTTGGCCACATCGGTCATTAGGTTATCCAACCGGAAATCAATGGCCTCCATCTCCAACTTGCCGGCTTCAATTTTAGAAAAATCAAGAATGTCGTTAATAATACCCAGGAGCGATTTGGCCGAAGATTCTATCTTGGTCAGGTAATCGCGTTGCTTTCCGGTGAGTCCGGTCTTTAGGGCCAGGCTGGAGAATCCGATGATGGCGTTCATAGGTGTTCTGATCTCATGGCTCATATTGGCCAGAAACTCGCCCTTTGCCCTGGTGGCGGCTTCGGCTGCCTCGCGCTCTTTTTCAGCCTGTTCCTTTTGCTTGCGTTCATCGATGTCGATCAATGTGCCTTCATAATGAACCAACTCCCCCTGGTCACTAAAGACCGAGTAAAGAGATATGGCGCCCCAGAATGTGCCGCCGTTTTTACGCCGGAGCTGGTTTTCAAAATTAATCACCCGGCCATGCCGGTAAAGGGTTTCAAGTAACCTTTCGTGGTCGGTTGGATCAACATAGCACTGGGTGGCGATGTCTTCGACGGAACTGGTTAGATCTGTTGGCGAGTCATAGCCCAGCAGCCTGGCCATAGATGAGTTGGCGTTGAGGTACCGGCCTTCGGGAGTGGACTGGAAGAGGCCCTCAATCGCGTTTTCAAAGATATCCCGGTATTTCTTTTCCGATTCAGCCAGGGCGTCTATATTTTCCTGCAACTGACGGGACATGGAAGAAAAGGCGTGGCCTAGAACATCATTTTCCGATAGGGGTTTTATTTTCAAACCAAAGTCGCCCGCGGCGATGGACGTGGCAGCCTTTGCTAATGTTTTAAGATAGATGGACATATTCAAAAATGCGTGACCCAGGACATCGTGCGGAGAGCGAGGCTCGATCTGGGCGCCTAAGTCACCTGTAGAGACGCTGGCGGCGACTTGGGCCATGTCGTTTAAGTAATTGATCATCTGATGGAAAGCTGAGCCTAGGACGTCATCTTTTGATTTTGGATCGGCCTCCTGCCGGACATCGCCCGAAGCGATAGCTATGGATATGGCGGCCATTTGGTTTAGATACGAGGCCATATTTTGAAAGGCCTTCATTAGCCGGTCGTTTTCGGAGCGTTCCTTTACTTCCACCAGAAGATTTCCTCTGGCGATCTCATCCGCCAGCCGGGTGGTCTCACTCATGGCGTCGATTAATATATTCAAATTTTCTTTAGTTGCATTAAAATCACCGCTAAATGAGGCGGTGACCTTTTCCGGGATATCCCCCTTGGCAATCAGTTCGATTATTTCTGCAGCCACACGGAAGGGACGGACAAAGGCGTCGATGACATTGTTTACCCCAATGATCAGATTACGCCAATCCCCGGCGAAATCGGCCGCCTGCCCTCGGCTGTTTAGCTGGCCGTCGCTGATGGCCTTTATCAGCCAATCCGTCTCCGTTAGCGCCAGGCCGATGGTTTCTTTCATATGACTAAAGGCGTTGGCCAAATCACCGATTTCGTCCCGCCGCCGGACAGCGATATTTTTGCTGAAGTCCCCATCGGCGATGGAGATGGCGATATTAACCAACTGTTTTACCGGACTGATGACAATCTTATTCAGCATCACAAACAGAAAGGATAGAAGAACCAAATTCAAGGTGATCACCGTGAGTAATAATTCATGCATCCGGCGGTTTAGATGTTCCTCCATGAATTGTTTGGTTATATATATCTTAACAGTGCCAATCGTTTTGGCTGCGTGTTTAATATTTTGGCTGCGGTAAATATAATCTCCGGAAATATCATCCCGGGCAGTGGTCAAACGCCATCGTTCATCCCTTTTTCTTCCGTCGGACATATCCGGAGCCGACACTAAAATGGCGAAGATTCTTTTGTCGGTCATTTCTGAAACGATTGTCTTGCCAGCTAATGGATCGTCCATTTCCCATAGGGGAAAAACCAAAAGTTGAGACAGCCGTTCAATTTGAGTATCAGCCAGATCATTTAGTTCCTTCAGGGCATCGGATCTGGTATGAACATATTCGTAACACCCAAATAAGGCTAATACTCCGGTGATGATAGCCACAAGTATTATGCCTATTTTGAACTGAATAGTACACTTCCAAGATCCTCTATGAGTTGAATCCGGTTTCATTATCTCCTTTCTCTGATATCGTTCATGTTGTTGGTAGCCATCTCCTTTAATTTCTTAAGTTTAGCTTGATGTTATCTGATCGGGACGGCCTCCTGCCGTCATTAACCATAAGGGGGACTATTACTTTGATGATAAAGAAAAATTTTAACATCCGGTGCATTCATCTTAACCGTCGGACCATGAGGCCAAGCCGGGGACCTGAGATTACTGTTTAGTTGTAGACCAGTTATTCCTAAAAAGGTATTTAAACTTCTCCATCTGGATGAACCATTCCGCCGGAATATTCCCTTTACCATAATACTTCTCCAATATTTGCTTGTACTTACCATCGGAGATAATTTTATCCAACCCTGTTTCATATTTCCTGCCCAGTTCGCCGCCCCCCGGATAGTCTTTGTCAAACATTATGGCCAAGGGTTGAACCGATTTGGATATTTCGATTTTTTCAAAATCAGGCGACTCCAGAGGAAATAATTTATTAATTGTAAATATTCCAGACACTTCTATCACAGCGCACAAATCAATCCGACCGTTTTTCAATTTCTTAAACAAAGAGGTTTCAGAATTACTCTCTTCCACCTTTATGCCCAGTTTATCAAAATAAGACCTATCCTCCAGGGCGCCACGCATCACCCCCAAGGTATAACCTTTCAAGTCGGCTAGTGTTTTATAAATTATCCCTTGGAGGTGATTTGGCCGGTAGTAGAAAAAGGAGGATCGAAAAACGGCGATGACAATGAACGAGCTGAATTCTTGCCCGGCGAAATTCTCCGGATCGCCCAGATGATTATGCTTTAGATCCTTTCGCAGCCTTTTGATGGGTATATATCGGATGACGCTCCGGACGTTGATTTCCCGAGATATGGTGTGAAGTATTTCACCGGCCATGCCGTCCTCAGGCAAAGCCGGTGAGCACAGGGGAGGCGTTTCACTGGAACCGAACTCTATGATTTCTTGACCAATCGCTGTCCCGGCTTCCATGCGACACAGCAGGGCCAACAAAATCAGGATAATTCTAATAATCATGCCGAGCCTTAATTAGATCAAAGTGATTTATTAAAATCCGCCGTATAGTTCCGGCTTGTAAGCCGGGGAGCAGCCCGCCTCCTGGTTCGGCAAAACGATCCCCCGGAGTGAGTCTCATTGGTTAAGGAGTGCTTTTAATTGCGTCATCGCCTCTAAAGAAACCTGACCTTTTCCCAGTCCTTTTTCCAGGATCTGAATATACTCTTTGCTTTCAATCAATTTTTTCAATCCCTGTTTAAATTTGCCGGCCAATTTCTCTCCCTGCGGGTGTTTTTTATTAAAAATCAATGACACCGGCTGGGTTTGCACCTTAGTCAGATAACACGGCACAAAAATGAGATGTTTCTTTTCATTATCGGATAAATCCGTCAATCCCAGAGCGGCAACGGCGTTCTCGTTAATCAAAGAATACTTAATCAAACTCAAGGAGGGCAATATCTTGACCTCAACCTCCACGCCTTCCACTTTTAGAGCTTGTCGGATAACTTCAGACAAGGGGCCGCCTTTTTCAGCGGTCATTTTTATCAACGGCGGAATTTCATAAATAAATATTTCCAATTTGGTCTTTTCGGCGCCAAACATTTCAGGCGCGAACCGGGGAGCGGTGGCCCAGGCCCGCCCCGCTAAGATCAAGCTCAGGATCAAAACCCATCCCCAAACGATGGCTACCTTAGAATCGTGGGTCTTTTTCATACCCTTAATCCTTTCTTAAGGCCGGCTTGACATTTGAACCCGGTTGGTCGATCAACGCTGATGAAGATAGGGTTAAGAGCTTTTCCCATAGGTTGACATGAAATTGAAAGGGGAATGTTTGAGTCATCAAAATAGTTATTTTCTCCTCTTTAGGATCAACACTAAACCTCGTGGAATAAATCCCGGCCCATTCATAGGCGCCGACGCTTCCACTGTCTACCTCATGCCCGCGATCCATTTCAATGGCGAATCCCAGCCCGAATTTCCAACCCTTGCTGTGCAAAAAATCGGCGTCGGAAGCACCTATGTGATTGGTCGCAGTCATCAATTCTATGGTTTTCCGGCTTAGCACCCGGACTCCGTCCAATTCCCCATTATTCAACAGCATCTGACAAAACCGATAATAATCATAAGCTGTTCCGTTAAGACCGGCGCCCCCGGAAAGATACTTTCCCGAAGTTTTATACGCGTCATCGGGGCAGAAAATAAATTCACCTATCTGAATCGGGCCCTTAGTCAGCTTCTTGAGATGGCCCTGCCAATCAGTTTCCCAAAGAGGTGAGATTCGGCTTTGCTTTTCAGCCGGCGTATAAAAATAGGTGTCTTTCATTTTAAGCGGCTTAAAAATCTTCTCTTGCATGAATTTGTCTAAGCTCATGCCGGAAACCGCTTCCACCAGATAGCCGGACACTTCAGGGGCCAATCCATACACCCAGGAATCACCGGGATGATCAAAAAGTGGCATCGTGGCCAGCTTTTTGACCATGTCGCCGGTGGCGGTGTCGGGTAGACATAAGCAGTCGGAGACCCCGGCCTCTTTATAAAATTTGGTCATTAACTTATGTTTTTGATCCGGAAACCAATCGGCAAAAAAACGGTAGCCAATCCCGGCTTCATGCGATAGAAGATCACGCACTGTAATCTCCCTCTTGGCCGGAACCAATTTATAATCGGGGTTGGACCCTTCCGGCATCAGAGTGATGACCTTAGGCTTCGAAAATTCCGGAATGTAGGCGGAGACGGGGGAGGACATGGCCAGCTTCCCTTCTTCACAAAGTATGGCCACGGCCGCGCTGGTAACCGGCTTAGACATGGAGGCCAGGCGAAATATGGTGTCTTTCTTTATTGGCTTATCCGTGTCCATCATGCCGAATTCTTTAAAATAAACGATCTTTCCTTTCCTGGCGATCAGAACCACGGCCCCCGCGATCTTTTTCTCATCCACATGCTGATGCATCAATTCATCAACTCGAGTCAGTCGTTCCGAAGACATCCCCACCGTTTCCGGCGCCGCTGTTTTATAGCCCTCTTGCCCCCAACCGGTGGAAGACAACGCCAGGATGATAACTATGATATTAATAACGCCAATTTTCTTTAACATGTTGAAACCTCCTTAGATCGTTGGTTGTTATTAGGAAACCAAAGCGATAACAAAATTGATTCATTGCATAATCAATTCAACACAAAAAAACGGTGGGCCCAAAAATAGAATGTTTATAGTGCACCGTGTCAGACCTGGCCCTGGGGTCCTGCTTTCTATTCCGGCCTCTCCGTTGGGACACATGATGACCGGCCGATCCAATGGATGATTCCCGCCACCAGACCGGTCCAGCCGGTCTTGTGCCCAGCCCCCAGACCGGCCCCATTGTCGCCATGAAAGTACTCATAGAATAATATGTTATCCCGCCACAGGGGGTCAGTCTGAAATTTGGTGCTGCCGCCATAGACCGGACGGCGGCCGTGGTCGTTCCGCTTAAAAATGCTCACCAATCTGTGGCTGATTTCCAGAGCCACCCGGCCCAGAGTCATCATTTTCCCGGAACCGGTGGGACACTCAACCGTAAAGTCGTCACCATAGTAGGAATGGAAGGACATCAGTGCCCAGATCAGCAGAAAATTGGTGGGAAACCAAATGGGGCCACGCCAACTGGAATTGCCTCCGAATAAACCCGAGTTGGTTTCCGCCGGCTGGTAATCAACCCGGTATTCTCTCCCTGAGGCGGTGAAGACATAGGGGTGATGGGCATGGTCCCGAGAAATGGACCGAAGGCCGTAAGGACTCAGGAATTCGTTTTCGTCCAGTACCTTAGCCAGGACCCGGCGTAACCTGGTCTCATCCAGGATAGCCAGGAGATGCCTGTTGCATGGGCCGGGTTTACCGGGAGAAGCAATGGTCGTAGTCAATTCCGGATATTTCTTGAAGAATTTTTCGCCGCGCTGGACCAACCGAGGCAGAATAGACGACGCCTCCTCAGGGATGACACACGTGGCGCACAAAGACAGCAACCCGACCAGGGAGCGCACCTTAAGACGCGAGGCTTGACCATTAGCCGGCCGGACCAGGTCATAAAAAAATCCGTCTTTTTCGCTCCACAGCGCCTCAGGGTAAAGGCCGGGACGATCCATGGCCACCCCGATTCTAAAGAAATGGTCGGCGAACTTCAAGGCCAGGCCTTCATACGCGACGTCGCGGCCGGCCAGTTCGAGGGCGATGGTCAGCATGGTTTGGCAATAAAAGGCCATCCACACCGTCCCTTCGGCCTGTTCTATAAACCCGCCGGTCGGAAGCGCGGCGCGGCGGTCAAAAACGCTGATCTGGTCCACCCCCAGGAAGCCACCCTCAAATATATTTCGTCCTGTCCGGTCTCTCCGGTTCGTCCACCAGGTGAAGTTCAACAGCAGCTTATGAAAAACCTCTTTCAAAAAGCTAAGGTCCCCCCGGCCGGAGGATTGTTTTTCCGAATCATAAATCAGAAAAGCGGCCCAGGCGTGGACAGGCGGGGGCACGTCATTGAAGTTCCATTCACCGGCCGGGATTCGGCCGTCCGGGTGCAGATACAAATCGTTCAGGACTAACTTAATCTGGCCCTTGGCGAAATCCAGATCCACCATGGCTAACGTAACACTATGAAAAACCAGGTCCCAGGCGGCATACCAGGGGAACTCCCATTTATCGGGCATGGAGATGATGTCGTCGTTGATCATGTGCGACCAGTCTCCATTCCTGATCTGTGGCGGCCCGGTCGACGACATGGCGTCCACACCGTGCTCGTCCATCCACTTATCCAGATCAAAATGATAGTATTGTTTGGTCCAGAGCATCCCGGCCAGGGCCTGCCGCAGGATATTTTTCTCGTCCGAATTCAGACCGGGGGGCGAGATATTCTCATAAAACTCATCCGTCTCCTGCCGCCGAAGGTGCACCAGATCATCAAAAGCTTGCCGCAAGGGATGGCGGTCAGCGGCCTTACAAACCTCCCGGATGGACACCGGGGGGATATCACTCAGTCTTAACCGGACCACCCTGGTTTCACCCGGATCAATGGTCAGGTCATAGAGGACCGCGGCCTTAGTCCCGATGCCTGCCGGATTGACCTTATCCGTCCGGCCATGGACAAGATAGTCGTGGAAGCCGTCTTTGACATAGGGATTGGGGTTGGGACGGCCAAAAATACGTTCCTGGTTGGTCTCATTTTCAGTGAACAGGGCCAACCCGGAGCCTTCAGCGTATAAATAGCGAGCCCCCAAAACCGGGTGGTCGGCCGAGATAATCGTCAAATCCCGATAACCAGG
>JADFYA010000082.1:0-11092 GCA_015233285.1 Deltaproteobacteria bacterium
TAACCCAGCTCCATTTGGGTTTTTTCTTTACCACTCAAAAAATGGATGTCTTCCATGACCAAGATGTCGCAATTCTTCCGATATTTTTCTTTAAAGGCGTCGATGGAACTCCGTTTGATGGAGATAATCATTTCATTGGTAAAATCTTCGGCGGTGATGTAAATCACGCGGCAGGACGATTTTTTATCTGAGACGAGATTTCCCACCGCATGGGACAGGTGACTCTTACCCAGGCCGGTGTTGGATTTCATATATAAAAAATTGTTATGCACGTTTTGGCCCAGGGCCATGGCCATGGCTGCGGAATAGGCAAAGCTGTTGCCGTCACCGGTGACAAATTGATCAAAAGTAAAATTTGGGTTAAGCCGCTTTTGACGGGGGGCGTTCAAGGGAAATTCTGGAAGAACCAGTTGAGTCTGCGAAGGATCAAGTTTTTTGTCCTCCCGGGGGGTCACCACCTTGAAATTAATTTTGGGCTCCCAGGAATGCAGGGCGCGCATTCTCTCCTGAATCAGCCGGAGGTAGTTTTCCTGGACCCACTTGGCGAAAAACTTGTTGGGACAGGCAAAGGTGATGTCCGATGCAGAGGAGTTGATTACTTCAATTGGTTTAATCCAAAGGGAAAAAGTTTGAGGAGAGAGATCAGCCTCAATATTTTCTTTCACCTTTTGCCACAGATTTACGGAGTCCATGCTTCCATTCCTCGAATCGCTGAAGAAAAGTGTCAAAATTCGCTCGAAATCGGCAAAAAATGACAAATATTATGACTATTAACGGAATTAAAACGGCCCTGCCCCAGATCTGGGAGAAGAGATGGAATCAAGAGGCGACGCCGAAATAAGCAAAAAAAATCCTCTTGCTCCCAGCCGGTCAGACCATTTGCAGAGACAAATAAAAAGCTCGGGACAACCACCGATCAAAACCCTTAAGGACCGGAGGCAAGCCCTTTTCATTCATGATAATCTAGATTTTTTACAAGAAGTAGAGGAGCAATATAACCAATTGCCTGCTGCGGCAGGGAGCCCGACGGCCCCCCTCGGCTGTGCAGCCCCGCGGCCGGATTACGGCTGCCAAGGCTTGGACCGGGTGTTTAATGTTCCGGCCTCTCGGCTGGCGGCGGAACTGCCGGCCCGGCACGAAGAACGGAAAAAGAATGTCCGAACAATATAACACCTGAAGACGCGGAGTAAACGTAGAGAGAACGCAGCGAAGGCCGAGATTCATCAGGATCTGAACAACGTTTTGAGAGGATAGTCGAAAGCATCCCGGGACACCCCTTTGGCCGCGTTATGATATTTTGAAGAAATGATAGACTAAACAACATGCCCAAGCCGATAATAATATCAGTAGTTGTACCTGGAGCACGCCCATTATTATTGTAACTATAGATAATGACAGATTATTATCCAGAAATGTAGACAAGTGTATAATACGGCAACTTGATAGATATATTATTCACAGTATTTACCAGGCTTGAAGAAAACATGTGGTTTTTTGCCATTATGGTGAAAATTTCAGATTTTCTTACCAGCCTCAACATGGGTGCCGTTATAGTATGACCGCCATCGAAATGTCAAAGACGGTCTTAACAGGTTTTGATACTTGGCCGTGCCTATCTCATCCATTAATTTAACTTATTGATTTAAAGCAATAAATATCGGAGATAGAAAATAAGCTCATTAAAAATCGGTTCCTTTGGACCCCAAAATATACTCTTGCATTACGATCAATTAGAGGCAGGTGAGGAGTTACTGACAATTTTGTTGACATTGAAGATCTGGCGTTTTCGCCAATTTTCGTCTATTTTCTTCAAAAATCTATTTTTGTCAATTCAACCCGGATTGACCCCGACCGTAACCAGACGTTTTCTCAAGATGCTTCGAGAAACAACTTGATTATCTAATAAACTAATATATATCAACATGTTGAGCCTAAAATTCGATTAATTCGGACGTAAAGTTCACCCGCAGGTGAACATTGAAATCAGGCGCTGAGTTAGACAGGTCCTCACAGAAGGCGAATTCCAGCCCCGTTTGTGGAGTTAGCCGGCAGGTGAACCCGACGGCCAGTTCCAGGCTGTCATCGTCTAATTGCTTGATCCCCGTGTCGCCGAAGGGTGACCGGTAATAGTTCAACTGAGCCAATAAATTCCAAGAATCATTCAGCAAATATTCGAGCCCCAGCACGGCTGAATACAGATTCCGGACCGGCACCGCCGGCCCCAGCGTCACGGGATCGGTCAAAAGAATCACCCCCGGACTAAAATGAATGACGAAGGATGACACCCGGGATTGGGTCAAAAGAAAAAGGCCATGATCTGCTCGTCCGCTCCCATAACCGCGCTCATAATCACCGGTGGGAAGTTTGACCGTGTAGGCCAGGCTCCCGGTGAAGAATCCCGTCTGTTTTTCTTCCAACAAGGCAAATTTGGCTTCGGCCGTGCTGTCGGCAAAATAGACGCCGCCGGATTGCGGCCGGAACCAATCCTGACCGTTCTTTCTCAAATAATAGGCGAATTCATTCTTCGGCCGCCTCTCCCGGCCATAATTGGGAAAACCAAAGGCATTATGGTATTCCTCCAGGAAGCCGTCCAGGAAGCCGCTGTTCATACTGATCCACACCCCGTGCAGCGACAAATTCACCCGGTCCCACAGACCATAAGTGGCTGACAGCCGGAGAGCCAGCATTTCCATATCAATCAACGCCGTCCAGTTCCGGGAGCTTTCATCCACAAAGACGCTGGAATAATCTACCCCGGCGGAGACCTGAAACTTGCCCTGGGGCAATAATTTGGGGGATTCGGGCAAGGGAGTCAGAAACATCAAGTGAGGTGGAAACTGATTCTTGACCTGTAACGGACCCAGCTCTGATTCAGCCCAACCGGTGAAGGGACAGGCCAAGACCAGCATAATAATTATTGCAGCCGGCCGCGGCAAAAATGGTGAGTGCATTTTTTACTCCTTACGGCAAATAAAACCTGTTGACTTTTAACGCCGGAGTCGTGACAATGCCGGCTTTGCCATCCATTCTCACTTTGTCATTCCGGGCAAATGGTTTTCAGTCCATCATTCTTCACTTGCGGATACATTTTTGTCTCCCAAGTCAGCCAGGACCGATACCCCGATGAGATCACCCTTGGTCAGCATTATTATCTTAAATTGGAACGGCCACCGCCATTTGGAGACCTGCCTGGATTCGGTCTTCGGTCAGTCCTACCAGGAAGTTCAAGTTATTTTAGTAGATAACGGCTCGACAGACGGGTCCGTATCCTATGTTAAAGAACATTTTCCCCAGGTGCGGTTGTTGGAGTTGCCGGAGAATGTTGGTTTTGCCAGGGGCTGCAATCTGGGCCTGACTGCCGCGGATGGAGACTACCTGGCCCTCTTAAACAACGACACGAAATTGCATCCCGACTGGTTGAGCGAGTTGGTCAAGGCCCTTGACCGGCACCCCGAGGTCGATTATTGCGCCTCCAAAATCCTCCGGTTTGACCAGCGCCGGATTATCGACAGCGCCGGGGACATCTTCACCGTGGCCGGGTCGCCCAAAAAAAGGGGCGAAGGTCAATCCGACGGGCCTGAGTTTTCCTCCCAAACCATTATTTTCGGGGCCTGTGCCGGGGCGGCCCTTTATCGCCGGTCCGTCTTTGACCGGATTGGTTATTTTGACGAGATTTTCTTTGCCTACCATGAAGATACCGACTTGAATCTCAGGGCGTTGCGGGCCGGGCTAACCTGCCTCTACGTCCCCCGGGCAGTGGTTTATCATAAAGTCAGCGGAACCCTGGGCTCAGGCAGTGATTTTGTCATTTTTTACAACCACCGCAACGTGGAACTGGCCTATTTTAAAAACATGCCGGGCCGCCTGATGATCAAATATTTGCCGTGCCTGCTGGTTATCAGGGGTCTGGCCTTTATCTACTGGGCGTGGCAGGGTCGGGCCGGATCATTTCTCCGGGGCAAGCTGGCTTTTTTAAAGCTCCTACCTTATGTGCTCAAAGAACGCCGAAGGTTGGCCCCGCAGCGCACCGCCGATATCCAGTCCTTTGAACGAGCCCTGGAAAAGAATTGGTTCTGGACGCAAGTCCGAGATCGTCTCCCGTCTCGGAGCGTCAAATCATGTATCCCTTGAGTTCATCTTTAGCCACCTTGACCACGGTCAATTCCCTGGTGGAAGAATCGCCCGATATCTTGATCCGCCCGGGTTCACCTTCGGCCGCGTCTCCGTAGGAAAAGCACAGCGTGGCGGCCAATCGTTCATCTTCTTCACTGCCTCCATGGGTCAGCAAGACGACAGGGCCGGGACACCCAATGGTCTGAAAGATCGCGTCACCGGGCCGGACCAGGGCGCTGATCCGCTCGTTATTCGCTTTGTCCCGGCCAACGATGGCTTTGCCCCCGCCTGGAAGACGAAAATGCCGTCCCAATTTCAGTAATTCGATATCCCGGACCGGAGGATGTGGCGAATGGTTGAACAACTCCTTGATCCGCCTGGAAAAGATTGGGTCGGTTAACAGGCACCCCCCGGCCGGATTCGGGTAATCGATCAATCCGAATTCCGCGGCCAGTTTTATCTGGGGCTTGCGCGATCTCCCCGACAAAGACAATAACCGCCCGCGGTCGACCAGGCCCTTTAGCTCAGGGATGGTTTCCTTTAACAGCCCGGCGCTTAACGGCCGTAACACGTAACCTTCAAATTCCGAGGTCCGGGCCACCACAATCAACGACCCCCGAGTTTGAGACATGGGCCGTTGTCCCAGGACCTCCCCGGTAAAGAGGAAATCAAATCCATCGGCCGTCATCATTTCTCCGGCTGTTTTCAACATCAAGGCATGGCAGTCGATACACGGGTTCATGTTCCCCCCATAACCATGGGCGGGATTCTTAAGCATGATCAAGTGGGATTCAGTGATGTCGATCTCTTTGAGCGGGATACCGGCCTGGGCACACATTCTAATGGCGTTTTCCGGACCGAAAAACGGGGTGACAAAGGTCAACGCCGTCACCTCAATCCCCTGTGACCGCAGCACCAGGGCGGCCAGGATGCTGTCCAGACCTCCGGAAACAAGCCCATAGGCCCTTACTGGTTTCAATTCTCTCTCCTGTATGATGTGTCTGACTAACCTCCGATGATACCTGCCGCGGGTTAGAGAGTCAACCAGCGATCATTTCATTTTTTTGACCGGCCTTATACTCAACCATGGATGCCGGGCGGAGGCGGTCCTTTCTTTTTCGACTTCGAGATTGTATTTAGCTTGTCAATTGACCGATGATTGGATAGTATCACCACGGTTGCCGGTTGCCGGTTGCTTGTTGCTTGTTGCCGGTTGCTGGTTACTTGTTGCTGGTTGCTGGTTGATCGTTTTTTTGTTTATAGAGAATGGCCGAGAAAATTGAACCAACGCTTGACTTGAGGGTGAACAATGGCGGATGTGCGAAAAAAGGAATCTATCACTGAAGGTGACGTTTGTTTGATCCATATTGACAACAAGCCGGCGACCTTTGCCCGGGTTGAGGAGATATCGCTCGACCGCAAGCCTGGTTGGTGGCAAGTCAGATTTCTTCTGCTGGTCCTGCCCATGCAGGAGGTCGTCTGGATCATCGACAACGAGCAAATAACCGGCGCGGAGTTCACTATGGGGGGCACGCCCATCAGAATTGAACGGATTCCACCGCCGACCCCGACCAACGCAAAGGTCAAATCACTGGAGAAGTCTCTATTAGAAACTGGTCAGGATGATGACGCTAATGAAAAAGCAATGGAAAAACGGCCGGACCAAGACGGCAAGGTGATTCAATTCATCAAAAAAAGACCGAGCGATGACTAACCGGTTGCCGGATACCGGCTGCTTTAACCGAGCAACAAGCAACGAGAAACCAGCCGTTAGACCATGCCTTGACACAGGGCCATCAGGTGATTAAAGTTTAACAAGATATATTCAAGTGGATAATGGCCGAGCGCCGGCCCTGGTCTTTCTATAACAGATTAACATTATTGTAACATTAAGCCAACGAAAGTTGCTCATGTCAGATAAAGATTACTATAAAACCCTGGGTGTGTCTAAGACGGCCTCAGAAGAAGAAATAAAGAAGGCCTATCGGAAGCAGGCCCTAAAACATCACCCCGACCGAAACAAAGGGAATCGGGCTGCGGAAGAAAAATTCAAGGAATTGAATGAAGCTTACGCTGTGCTAAGTAATAAAAAGAAACGCCAACAGTACGACGCCTATGGTTCTACCGAATTTCATCAGCGTTACAGCCAGGAAGATATCTTTAAAGGATTCGACATCGGGGATATTTTTAAAGAGTTCGGTTTTAATTCTAATGATGTTTTCGGCCGGATTTTCGAGGGTGGCGGCTCCTCACGAAAGAGTTCCTTTGGGTTCAATTCATTTGACGGGTTTTCGCAGCAGCAATCCGGTTTTGACCGGTCCCATCCCGGTTTCGGGGCGAAATCAGCCAAGGGGCAAGACGTCACTTACGAACTCCCGGTAACCCTGGAAGACGTGACGACTGGCGCCGAAAAGATTGTGTCTATTCAGGTGGCTGGGCGACCGAAAAAAATAAGCATTAAGATCCCCAAGGGCATTACCACCGGCAAGAAACTCCGCCTGCCCGGAAAAGGGGAACCGGGGCAGGGCAACGGCGAAGCGGGTGATCTTTATATTCAAATGAAAATCCTTGATCATCCCGTTTTTATCCGAGAAGGAGACGACTTGATCGTGGAAAAGACTATCCCCTTCACCCAGGCAGTGCTGGGGACCTGCGTCGAAGTGCCGACCCTCGACGGCAAAACCTTAAGCGTTAAAGTCCCACCTGGAACTCAGAGCCACAGTAAGTTGCGACTAAAAGGATATGGACTCCCCTTTTTCAACAAGCGCGGCACCGGGGATGAGCACGTCAAGATAATTGTCCAGGTCCCTGCCAACCTGACCAAAAAACAGAAACAGATCATTCAAGAGCTGGAACGAGAAGGTATTTGAGGCGTGTTTCGGGTTGCGTGTTGCGGGTTTCGTGTTGCGGGTCAATGTCGTTAACTTAAGAGGCAGGGGAATCGGATGAGATTCCAATAAATAGTCAATTCCGCTTAAGCCCCAACGGGGCGCTCTAGGTTAGCCCAGGGCAGCGCCCTGGGTAGGGGCGGCGACTATATGAAATACCATGTAATGGTCACATAAAACCGCCGGCGATTCAGCAGTTCACCCCTGGTTATTTATCCCTGCCGCTAATTCAACAGCATTGGGGCAGCGCCATGGGTATGGGCGGCGACTATATAAAAACCATATAATGGTCACATAAAACCGTCGGCAATTCAGCACCCCAGCCGTAGCCGGATATCCCATTCAAAGGAGATGACTTTGGGGGCCGGCCGACCATCTGACCATCCTGATAACACGTAACCTGCCGTATTTCCCAGGGCGTTGCCCTGGGCTAACCTAGAGCGCCCCGTTGGGGCTTATTCGGAATGGGCTATTTTAAAAAAGTTAGCACGATTGTTCGTCGCTTAAGCCAATGACATTGGGTTAACGGTTACTTTTAAAGGCGATACACAACGAGCAACGAGTAACCAAACAAGCAACGAGATAGAGACCAAACGGCTGGAAACAAATTCAGCCGGTTTAACACGGATCTTAAGAAAGTGAAGGTAAGACCATGTCTTCTTATAAACCCAAAGTCCTCGTGGTTGATGATGAGGCGCGTTTTCGGGAGACCCTGATCAAACTCCTTAACACCAAAACGATTGAGGCCACCGGCGCTGAAAGCGGCATGCAGGCTCTCGAGAAGATACAAGAAAACACTTACGACGTGATTCTGCTCGATGTCCGAATGCCCGGGATGACCGGGATTGAAGCCCTGGCCAAGATCAAAAAGATTGATCCTCTGCTCGAAGTCATTATCCTCACCGGCCATGCCTCGGTGGACACGGCCATAGAGATTATGAAACACGGCGGGTGCGAGTATTTATTAAAGCCCTGTCCAGTGGATGAATTGACGGCCAGAATCGATGCAGCCTATGAACGCAAGGTTACCCGGACAAAAGTAAAGGCCAAGACGCCATAGATAGGGATGCGTGCCGCGACCGGACCATTTTACTTATTTACTCAGGCCCCACTTTGATCATTCTGATTCAAAACGACCCCGAGGTCCCGCCGGGATTGCTGCTTGAGGCCCTCCGCCAGACATCTACCCCCCACCGGGTGCTCCGCCCTGACCAAGGCGAACCGCTTGAAGGTCTGGCCGAGGCGGTTGCGGTGATTGTTTTAGGGGGAAAAATGGGCGTGGACGATATTACTGAATTCCCCTTCCTGGTTCAGGTCAAGGAATTCATCCGAGCCACCCTGGCCGGCGGCATCCCTTTCCTGGGCATATGTCTGGGGGGGCAGCTTTTGGCTCAGGTTACCGGAGGCCGGGTGACTAGCCGGGCCAACGAAGAACTGGGGTGTCATCCTATTTCTGTGACCAGCCAGGGGCAGGCTGATCCGATCTTCGCCTCTTTGCCCCACCAATTCATCACCTTTCAATGGCACCATGACTCCTTTGTTCCTCCAGCCGGAGCAACCCTGCTGGCCTCCTCAGACCGGTGCCATCATCAGGCCTTCCGCTTCGGCAACCTGGCCTATGGTTTCCAGTTCCACCCGGAAGTAACCTCGTCCATTGTAGCTCTTTGGAGTGCCGACACCCCGCAGTCACAAGACATAAAGGCCGACTTCCAGGAAAAAGAAGCTGCCTACCGCCGGATTTCTCTTACGGTTCTAACCAATTTCTTGAACATAGCCAAATCCGCCCGCTAAGCCAAAAGATCGTCCGGCCCGGCTCAAGTCATTCCAGTAATTCGGTCAAACGGTTGTAATCATCCTCCGTGTCCAGGTCGGCCGGATCCAGCCAACCGGTGACGTCAACTTTGATGGCTTGGTGGAAGAACCGGTTGACCACGATCCGGCCACCCACGTCGCCTGTTAGGACCTCCAGATGGGGAAACATCGGCCGCCCAAAAATAACCGGAGTCACCCTCGCCCCCGCGGCCAGGGGCAG
Organism: Deltaproteobacteria bacterium; assembly: GCA_015233285.1. The sequence continues at coordinate 9,034 of JADFYA010000082.1, forward strand.
GCATAATGGGGCGTCCGAACTCAAAAAGGCGAAGATCAATCGATTGATCGCCTCCGGATGGATCACGGGCTGATCTCCAAGTAGAACCATGACGCCGGCCGTCTCTTCCGGCAATTGCCTGAGCCCGGCCTGAAGCGAAGAACTCATGCCCCGGTCAAACTCAGGGTTGATGACCAGCTTTAACCTGGTCGACCCGGACAGAGGGAAGAGGTCATGTGCCACTTCTTCCGCCCGATATCCCAAAACCACCAGCACCTGATCCAGATCCGAGGCCAGGGCCGTAGACACGATCCGGTAAAGGATGCTTTGGCCGCCTATCCTGACCAGTTGTTTCGGCCGACCCAGGCGAGTGGACCGACCCGCAGCCAGGACCAGGCCGACGACCGGACGGCTAGATGAAGTAGGCATATGTTTTCCTTTCGGCAGCCCGCAACACGCAACCACGTCTCCGTTGGGCTGGTTCATCAATAAATACATCAAATGTATAATTCCAAAAAGCAAAATCTTGTATTTCTATCAAAGATGCTTATAATCTCGGCCAGGGATCGGCCCGGATGATCGGCCGAGGTAAATTCGCTTCGGTTACGAATTCAACGCATGGCTAAAATTGCTTATCAAAGGAGGAGTTATGGCAGAACAACCAAAAGAAAGTTGGCTGCAATGGGTCGCGCTGACTACCACTATCTTGGCCGTGGCCGCGGCCATCTCATCTCTTAAGGCATCGAGTTACTCAACCCGGATACAGATATCCACGACCCGAGAGTCAAATCAGTGGGCGTATTACCAGGCCAAGAGCATTAAGGAACATAGTTTCAGGCAAAACAGGATCATATTATCTGCACTGGAATTGCTTGAAAACAAAAGCCCGGCGGCCCAAAACTTCTTACTTGACAACATAAAGAAATACGACGGCGAGATTGCCCGTTATGAGAAGGAAAAGGAAGATATCAAGATTAAGGCTGAGGCTCACGCCAAGGAACAAGATGTGTTGAAGAGGCACAACGGTAGTTATGGCCTGGCTGTGATGCTGTTGCAGATCGCCATCATGCTCAGCGCCGTTGGGGCCTTGATTAAAAAGAAAGTCCTCTGGTATGGGGGTATGGCCCTCGGGGCTTGGGGATTGATTTACATGGGCAATGGATTCTTCCTTTGGTTTTGATCTGTTAACCATTTTCCCCCCTACCTTCGGCCGTTTTAGGGCGCAGGCAAGCCGCTGTCTGCGTCGGCCGCCATGGGGTTTAATCCTACCGCCTCAGGTTTTTACCCATCAGAATAGTTCCCTCACCTATGGATTTATCCGTTCAAAAAAGTCATAATGCTTGAGACGACAGGTCAGGAGACCGAATCTCTGATCTATCTTCCTTAAAGTACTGCAGAAAAACGTGGGAATGAAAGAGCGCCTTATCCTGGGTCGCCCTCCTTCACGAAGGGACCATTGGTCTTGCCACAGGATCAATCGGTCCTAATCTGAATAAAATTTGGCAATAAGACGAAAAACACCAAGGACGGCGGGCAACCGGACTGTGGAAGGAGCAAAATTATGGCCAAGGTTATGATCGTTGACGACGAATATTTTGTCACCTTACAACTTTCCAAATTTATATCCAAGTTCGGTTACGATGTCGTTGCTTCGGTCATGTCGGGAGAAGAGTCGATCGACCTGGCCAGGCAAGTTAGACCTGATCTGATCTTTATGGATATCCTCATGCCTGGCAAATACGACGGCATCGCTGCCGCTGAAATTATCAAACGCGAGATGGATATCCCTGTGGTCTTTGTCTCCGGCTATTCTGACGATGATCTGTTGCAGCGGGCCAAGCAGGTGGAACCATTAGGTTACATTCTCAAACCCTTTGCGGAAGCCGAAGTCAAGGCAATCCTCGAATTGGCTCTGTACAGAAGTGAGATGGAACAGCGACTGAAGGAAAGAGAGAAAAGCATTGAAGAGCGGGCCGATCTTTTGCCCAACATTATTTGTGAATTAAATGCCGACCTGAAGGTCACTTACCTTAACCGAACAGGATTTGAGACTCTGGGGTATTCTTCGGCTGATTTTAAC
>JADFYA010000082.1:11169-11616 GCA_015233285.1 Deltaproteobacteria bacterium
TAAAGATCATGACCGATTCCTACCTAAACGGCATGACGAACGAAAACGAATGCCTGCTGATCCGTAAAGACGGTTCCCCAGTGATGACGCTGGCCCAATGCGCCCCCATTAAACGGGACGGAAAGACTGTCGGAGTGAGGTGTAGCTTTACCGATCTTACTGAAATGCGGAGATTTAAAGAACAATTGACTTTGGACAATCAACTGGAAGCCATTAGCACGTTAGTCGGGGGGATCGCCCACGATTTCAATAATCTTTTAGCCATTATTATTGGCTATATGGAGCTGACCCGAATTGATTCACCGCCGCAAGCAATTATTCACCGGCACCTTAGCCAGGCTATGGAAGCCTGTTGGAGCGCCAAGCACCTGACTCAAAGGCTCCTATTTTTGTCTCACGGGGGCGCCCCAAATATAAAACATTCAGATGTTATTGAATTAATTAAAG
>JADFYA010000083.1 GCA_015233285.1 Deltaproteobacteria bacterium
GTGTGCTGAAATGGTGCGTTATGCCAAAAACGGTTCCGACGCCACCACCGGGGCTGTCCGGGTGGCCAGGGCCTACACCGGCCGGGAAAAGATCGCCTGTTGTGGCTATCACGGCTGGCACGACTGGTATATCGGCACGACCACCCGGCGGTTGGGGATTCCCAAGTCAACCCAGGCACTTACTTTGACTTTTGAGTATAATAAGATTGAGACGCTGGAAGCCCTGTTTGCCGGGCACCCCGGTGAGATCGCCGCAGTCATCATGGAACCGGTCGGTGTGGTCGAACCGGAAAATGATTTTTTGGCCAGGGCCAAGGACGTAGCCCACAAAAATGGGGCGTTGTTGATTTTTGATGAGATCGTGACCGGGTTTCGACTGGCCCTGGGCGGGGCGCAAGAATATTTTGGAGTGACACCCGACCTGGGTTGCTTTGGAAAGGCCATGGCCAACGGATTTCCCATTTCGACGGTAGTGGGCCGAAAGGAGATCATGGCCTTGTTCGACGAGATATTCTTCTCCTTTACTTTTGGCGGAGACGCGGCGGCCCTGGCTGCAGCCCTGGCCACCATTAAAGTGATGAGGGAAAAGAATGTCTTCCCCCACCTTTGGGACCAGGGACAGAAAATCAAGGATGGATATAATGTCCTGGCCCGGGAGAGCGGGGTGGCGGCTTACACCCGATGTGTCGGCTTACCTCCGCATACCGTGGCCACCTTTAGTGACGAAGACGGGGCGGGAGGGTTGGTCCTGGCCAGTCTGATGCAGCAGGAATTGATCAAACGGGGGGTCCTGGCCCATGGCGGGGCGAATCTATGTTATAGTCATTCCAATGCTGATGTCGAGCACTACTTGCTGGCTCTTAAAGCTGCATTGAATTATCTGGCCAAAGCTATTGACAGTAAGCAGCCCAGGACCTTTCTGGAAGGTGAGCCGATCAAGGAAGTATTTAGAAAACCATGAGTTGAACCTGTTGGCTGAGAGATGTCCGGGGAGCATCCCGTTTTTCCTTTATCGGAAACGGGACGGCCCCTCTGAGGCCGGTTTCAGGTGATAAAATCAGCGCAGAGAATGAATTGACGTTGATCAACATTGGTGAACAGGACGGAGATGGTCACACACAGGTTTCCAGTGGCCAGAGATATATATGGTTCCGTCACGTATCTGGTAAATCCGGTATTGACCAAGAGATAATAGAATTCCTTGGTGGAATGATCTGTTCCGGGACGGGCGGGTTGAAATATAAGATTATTTTTGACCGGTAGTCCCGGATCGTTGCAAATAGTAGAAGTGACCTGGATGCCCATTTCGTCTAAAATATAGATGCACTCCACGACAGCGTTGTTTTCCAGGACGTCGAGTAATTGCTGGTTGATGCGGTTTATGTCTGTTTTCGACAACTCATTGATCAGATTGTTGATAATGCAATTGTATGATTCGTATTCCAGCCTTTTCTTTTTGATTTTTTCGATAATGTAGCTTTTGTATTCTACCGCCGTGTGATTGATTCTATCCTTTAAGCCATTCAAAAGACGGCCATTCAGAGCCTGGGGGGACGAAAAATAGTACCCCTGCAGGATATCCGCCCCTAACTCCAGAGACCAAACGACCTCTTCTCTTCTCTCCACTCCTTCGGCAACTACTAAGGCCCCTATTTTTTTGGCCAGGTTGACTACAGATCGAAACACCTCTTGTTTATAAAAATCTTCATCTATGTTTTGAATCAACCACCGGTCTAATTTTAGGATATCTGGTTTTATGATCGGAATGCGGTCCAGATTGGAAAAACCATTGCCCAGGTCGTCCAAGGCGATGGAAAATCCATGCCGGCGGTGATTGTCGATAAATTGTTTCAAGGCATGAATATCATTGGCCTGGGACTCAACGATTTCAATGACAATGTTCTTGGGACTTAAACCTAATTGGTCGACCAGGTTGATGATTTGACCGGATCCGACCACGTTTTGGTCGAGGATGGAGGTGTCTATATTGATAAACAGAGTGTAGCGGTCATCTCCCGCTATCCGGGATTTGAAGGTATTCATGGCCTTCTTCCGGAATACCCGGTCTAATTCAATGGTTAGATGCTGTTCTCGGGCGCGGCGGATGATAGGCATGGGCGGGATAATCTGCCCGGTATCTAAGTCGATGCCGCGGGACAGGGCCTCAAAACCGATGACTGATCTGGTCTTGACGGAGACAATCGGTTGGAAATGAGTGACGATACTCTCTGTATCAATCATCCGGCCGATATCTAATGGTCTACCGAAGGACATATATGCACACCATTTGTCTCCTTCTGGAGCAGGAGAGGACTAAAGGGGGACGTGAAAGGCTGATAATTCAGGCGTCATAGGTGGCGTGGAGAAAATGACAATGTCATCCTGGGAAGATAAAAGCAATGTTCATGCCATGTCTAGCCTGGAAGAGAGATTCCGGAGCGGGCCTCAAATCGGGGTAAGTCATCCCAGCAAATCGGGCCGGACTATAACGTATTAAACTAAAAGAACAAAATTGTATGTTGGACTCATAAAAGAGACAACATTGTGTCTTTGATCGGCTTTCTTCGGCATCGTCTAGGAAGTATGACGGCGGAGTCGGGGAGGACTTATTACGTTATCCGGAATCCAACGTGGTAATTTTTTATGAAATGGCTGAACCCAGTCTCAACTACTCTATCGTCAGCCGCATAAGGAGGGCATCTTCTCCGGTATCGTCGTAGTAACGCGGCCGCACGCCGGCCGGTTTGAAGCCCAAGGAGTCGTATAAGGCCTGGGCGGCCAGGTTGGAAGGTCTTACTTCAAGGAAAAAGGCTCGGCCACCATTCAGGCCGGCCCGGGCAATCAGCTCGGTGAGTAGCAAACGGCCCAATCCCCGGCGGCGGAAATCCGGATGAACGGCCACATTGAGAATTTCCACCTCATCGGTCACCACCCACCAGAAGGCGTAGCCCAGGACTTGACGCTCGGCTTCACCGGCCATGATGATAGAGTCACCATAAGGCCGGGCCAGTTCCAGGGTAAACTGCCGGAGTGACCAGGGACAGGTGAATGACCTTTGCTCAATATCAACTACTTGCGGGAGATGATGGATTTCGATACGACTAAACGTAACATGACACGGCAGGGAGGAAGCACAGGGCATATCCGGCGGGCCTCATGAAGGTCTTTGGGCACGGCATGTGGGGCTATATATCCGGCAGGTCTTACGTTGGCAGACTGGTAGGTTATTCGGCAAACAGCCCCGGCGTGTTTAACCGCACCGGGGAGAATAGAACCTGGTAACTATTTCCGGCGAAGTTTCTCCCCGGCAATGGCGATGCTGTTTTGTCCGTAGGTTTTAACTGTTTCGGCCAGTTCAGATAAGGCGAAATCGGTTCGAATATTCAGGATCCGGATGACCATCGGCAGGTTGACCCCGGAGATGACCTCAACCTTCCCTTGTTTCAGAAAAGACAAGCAGATATTGGACGGTGTGCCGCCGAACATGTCGGTTAGAATGAGCACTCCGTTGCCCGTATTCACCGCTTTAACGGCTTCTTCTATTTCTTTACGAAGGGCGTCGGGCGGTGTTTTTTGGGGATCAACGGAAACAGACTTGATCTGCTCAGCTTTTCCGACAATAAACTCTGCCGCTCTGATCAATTCTTCACCCAGTTTACAGTGGGTGGCAATTACAACTCCAACCATCTATCCGGCCCCTTTCCCTGTGTCTTAATTATCCCAGTTCTATATCTCGATGGCTGATATTAATATTGTAATCATTTGCCTGCATCCGACTGCCCAATTCGTTGGTCACAGCCACCGAACGGTGCTTACCGCCGGTACAACCGATGGCGATGGTCAAGTATGATTTCCCCTCACGCTGGTAAAGAGGGATTAAAAAATCCAGGGAGTCTTTAAATATATTGATAAATTCGTTAGTTTCCTTGAATTGGAAGATGTAGTCTACGACCTCTGGTTCGTTACCTGTTTTTTTGGTCAATTCTTCAATAAAAAAGGGATTGGGCAAAAATCTGACGTCAATTACGATATCAGCATCTTGGGGGAGACCGTACTTATATCCAAATGAGAGAATAGAGATGTTCATCCGGTCGGAAAGGCCTTCCTTTTGATAGATGCTAATGATCATCTCTCTGAGTTGATGTACGTTTAGGATAGAAGTGTCTATAATTCGGTTGGAAATTTCTCGGAGGGCATCAAGCCGTTCTCGTTCGATGGAAATACCCTTGGTGATTTGTCCTTTAGGGGCCACGGGATGTTGTCTTCTGGTCTGGCTAAATCGCCTCACCAGTGATTCATCCGAGGCTTCCAAAAACAAAATCTCGGGTAAGTATCCGGCTTGTCTGACTTGTGAAAAAACTCGGCTGTTTTGGTCTATAAATTCCGGTTCCCTAATATCCATGACCAGGGCCACTTTCTGGGATTCCGGCGACTTCCTTTGCTGCAATTCCAGGAACTGGGGTAATAACAGGATCGGGAGGTTGTCGACACAGAAGAATCCGGAATCTTCTAAGGCCCTTAAGACAGTGCTTTTACCTGATCCGGAAAGACCGGTGATAATAATGATGCGCATTTTTTCCGGCTTAATAACCACTTCTTATGCTCCTCGGGGAGTTATGAGAGTTGCAGTGGCTGTCTAATACCAGTGTCGGGGGCGGGCTGGCCGACGATTACGTAAGAACTGGATGCTTCGCCTGTAGCTAACTAAAATTCCTCATCTTTATGAATAATTAATTGGTGGATGGCGTCGGGATCATCGGTTTTCAGCAGGCTTTCCCGGAAAGAGTTTTTTTTCAGAAGCCGGGAAATAGTGGCCAATGCTTTAAGATGAATGCCTACAGAGTTTTCCGGAACCACCAGCAGAAAGAACAGGTGACTTGGTTTGCCATCCATGGATTCGAAATCTATGCCCTTGGCGCTGCGGCCAAAGGATAGAATCATGTGATCGAGGCCGGTCAGCTTGCCATGGGGGATGGCAATGCCATCCCCAATACCGGTGCTACCCAATTTTTCTCGTTCCAAGATTACCTGAACGAGCTTTTCTTTATCTATAGTTGGATTGTTTCTGGCCAAAGAGCTGGTCATTTCGTCGATCAGTTCTTTTTTTGATCGAGCGTTTAAGGCTGGGATGATATAGCTCTTGTCCAGAATATCCGCCAGTTTCATCAAATAACCCCAATCACGATTTGTTATAGTCAAACATCGGCTGAATTAACCCGTAGTTACCATCCCGACGCTTATAAACCACATTAATCTGATCCGTATCGTCATCGGCATAGATGAAAAAGTCGTTTTTGTTTGCCTCCAATTGCTCGATAGCCTCTTCGATATCCATCGGCTTGGCCAGAAATTGGGTGCTCTTGACGATATGCGAATCTACCTGCGTCTGCTCTTTATTTTGAGCATCTATGACGTTCATTATAACGGTCTGGATCCGATCGTTTCCCTTCTTGTTTTTGATCTTGCCCCGGACCCGTTTGATTTGTTTAGTCAGCTTGTCTAAGACAAGGTCGATGGATGAATACATATCACCGGTTGATTCCTCACCGTTTATTTTCTGACCGTTGAAAGAAATGGTCACATCGGCGATATGTCTAAATTTTTCTACAGACAAGACAACGTGGGCATCCAGCGACGTATCGGCATATTTCTTGAGACGGGCGATTTTGTCCTCGATATAGTCTTTAATTGGCTGTGAAGGCTCCAAGTGCCTAAAAGTAACGGTTACTGGCATATTCATTCCTCCGTATTGGAAGGTTTTGTGGGTTACGCGCTTATCTCCTTTTGATATATCACAAGTTACTAGGATTGGGAGATGGTGCGCTAAAGGGCAAATGGCCGCGCCGCGGTCGATGTCCGTCTCAGGTGGTGATCATCTTTGGCCGGCGGGTAGTGCGGAAGACCATTGTAAACGGCATATCCCTCCGCCAGGCGATACTCGACTGGAAGAGTACCGCTGAATACTCCTGTCGACGACCGATGTCAATAAGAATTTGCTCCGGTATAAGGTGCTTTTCTTTTGCTGGACGATAAAAATCCCATACTTTCACGATACTTAGCCACAGTTCGGCGAGCAATGTTGATGTCTTGAGAAACCAATATCTTGACGATATCCTCATCGCTCAGGGGCTTCTTTTTGTCTTCACCCCGGATCAAATGTCGAATCTTGTCTTTTACGCTTTCGGCTGAAACAGCCCCCCCTTCAACGCGATTGATGGAGCTGTTGAAAAAATATTTCAACTCAAAGATTCCCTGGGGGGTATGAACATATTTATTACTGGTCACCCGGCTGATGGTGGATTCGTGCATTTCGACATCTTCCGCGACATCGCGCAGGACCATGGGCTTAAGCTGAGTGACGCCGTAGTCGAGGAAATCGCGCTGAAATTTGACAATACTTTCTGCCACCTTATAGATAGTTCGCTGCCGTTGGTTGAGGCTTCTAATCAGCCAGATGGCCGACCGGAGCTTCTCTTGGATGTATTCCCTTGTCTTATCGGAGACGTTTTCATTTTTGTAAAGGGCGTCGCGATAATAGGAGTTTACCTTTAATTTAGGCAGACCGTCTTCATTAAGGACGATCGTATAATCATTCCCCACTTTATAAACGTAAACGTCGGGACTAATATACTGGGCCTCGTCTCGGTTATAAATCCGTCCCGGTTTTGGATCGAGTGAGGTAATGAACTCCAAGGATTTGACAACGGCTTCAATGGTCACATTCAGTTTCTTGGCGATGGCCTGGTAGTGCTTGACCTCAAGTTCCTTAAGATGATTGGCGATGATCTTGGCGGCTAAGGAATCACCGGCGCCGAGAGCGTTCATCTGGATCAGGAGGCACTCTTGCAAGTTTCGGGCCGCTACCCCGATAGGGTCAAATTCCTGGATTTTATGAAGTACTGATTCGGCAAACTCGCTGGTCGTCCCAGTTTGAGCCGCGAGTTCGTCTAAACTCGTCATCAGATAGCCGTCACCGTCCAGGTTACCGATGATTAACCCGGCCACGCTTTCTTCCGAATCGTTAAGTCCGGCCGTCAGCAATTGCCAGTTGAGGTGTTCTTCTAAGGATGTCTTTTGAGTTAAGATATTTTCATAGGAAGGGAGATCCTTCTCCTCGGAATGGCTGCCGACGGTCTGACTGGTATTGTATTCCTCCAGATAGTTCTCCCAGTCGATATCATCGGCTGCCTTTCGCTCATCAGCCACGTCGGGCGCTTCAACAGCGGTCGCTTTTTCCGGGAGCAATGGTTCTTCCGAACCCTCTATTACGGTGGGTTCAGTCGGTGATTCAGCAGGTTCGTCTCCAACGGCTTCCGCTTCTAAGAGCGGATTTGTCTCAATCTCCAGATTGATCGACTCCATTAATTCGAGACGGTTCAATTGCAGGAGCTTAATTGCTTGCTGTAGTTGGGGGGTCATCACCAACTGTTGGCTAAGCTTAGCTAGTTGTTTGATTTCTAAAGCCATATTATCAAGTTCTGGAAACCGCCTGTAGAAGGAAGATAACGGCAATAAGACCAGTAAAGACGGCCATGGTGGCTTGATTGTTTTCTCTCTGCTGATAACATCATTCCGCCACCGGAGCTAAAGAGTAAATTTTTCACCTAAGTAGATTTTCCTCGCTTTAGGGCTCTGAGCGATCTGATATGGGTCGCCTTCTTCGAGGATGACGCCTTCATTTAGAATATAGGCCTTGTCGCAGACACCCAAAGTCTCCCGAACGTTATGGTCGGAAATAAGAATCCCCATTCCCTTATCTCGGAGAGATCGAATAATGTTCTGAATGTCGTTGACCGCCAAAGGGTCTATCCCGGCAAAAGGTTCATCCATCAGCATAAATGACGGCGCCGTGACCAAGGCCCGGGTGATCTCGACGCGTCGCCTTTCACCGCCGGATAAGGAAAAAGCCATATTCTTCGCCAAATGGCTGATATTTAGCTCATCGAGCAGTGATTTGAGTCTTTCTTCCCTATCTTCAAGGCTCAGGTCCATCGTTTCAAGGATGGCCATGATATTCTTTTCCACCGTCAATTTCTTAAATATCGATGATTCCTGAGGTAGATAGTGAATTCCCTTTCTCGCCCGGGCATACATGGGATCATCGGTGATATCTTGGCCGCCCAACCTGATAGTCCCCCGATCGGGTCTGATCAGTCCGACGATGGAATAAAAGGTCGTCGTCTTGCCTGCTCCGTTGGGGCCCAATAACCCGACCACCTGGTTTGGATGCACCTGGAGAGAAATGTTGTTTACCACGGTTCGTCTGTGGTAAATTTTGGTGAGTCCTTCAACCGATAACACCGCCATCCGTCAAGTTCACCTCTGACCTGATTTTTGAGGAAAAATAACAGTTTTTACCTTTCCCTCGACCAGATACTTATTTTCGGGCAAGAGCAGCGTTATTTTCTGACCGTTGACGGTGTTCTTGTCTTGTTTAACTTCCGGGGATCCAGTCAGAATTACTTTTTGGCCTTGATTGAAATACTCCGCGCGTTCAGACTTAGCCACAATATCTTTCTGGATAATAACTACGCGCCCCTGGGCGACGAGTCGGTCGATGCTGTAGGATTCCTTCTCGCCCTTGGCGTTTTCCTTGTAGATGGCCGTAAGGGTGTCACAGTTGATTTTGAATTCGTCTTGAGTCGCCCTGACGTTTCCCGTAAAAACAAGATTCTTTGACCGATGATCCGCTTCAAACCGGTCTGACTCAATATTGATTGGGCTATCACTTTTGAGAGCGACCGGGGACTGAGACCAGGCCGTCCCTAACCACGCACCTAAGATGGCCGGTAGAAGTGCTAAGATAATTTTCAACTTCAAAGGACTGCCTTTTTTAGAACCGATCCGGTATTATCCAACAGGACCTTTACATGGTTAAAGATGGTCAGCCGGGAGGAATCGATGTTGTACTCCATACCTTTTCCGCTGAAGTGACCATCGGGGTGGTGGGTAAGTATCTTAACCCTCGGGAATCGTATAAGAGCCTGTATGAAGCTCTGATTCACGGCGGGATCGCCAATCATTGCCGGGTGAATATCAATTTTATTCATTCTGAAGACCTGGAGACGGATGCGCAACACAAATCCATGATGAACGTTGACGGCATCCTGGTCCCGGGTGGGTTTGGCGACCGCGGCATTGAGGGGAAAATCAACGCCATCCGCTACTCCAGGGAAAATAAAATACCTTTTTTCGGTATCTGCCTGGGGATGCAACTGGCAGTGGTGGAAATCTCCCGGGATATGGCCGGATTATCCGACGCAAATTCAACTGAATTCGATGCAGCGACCGGCTCTCCCGTGATTTACCTGATGAAGGAATGGTTCGATTACCGAAGCAATATGATCCAGACTCGCGATGAAGACAGCAACCTGGGCGGGACCATGCGGCTGGGCGCCTATCCTTGCCGGCTGGTCGCGAATACTCGGGCCTACGCGGCGTACGGGCAAGAAGAAGTGTTTGAGCGGCACCGCCACCGTTTTGAGTTCAATACCACATTTGAAGATATTTTGGCTAATTGCGGGGTGGTCATGAGCGGCCGCTCCCCTGACGGGAATCTGGTGGAGATCATCGAACTAAAAGATCACCCCTGGTTTCTGGGGTGCCAGTTCCACCCGGAATTCAAATCCCGGCCGATGGAACCGCATCCCTTGTTCAAAGATTTCATTAAGGTGTCTATAGAACAACGCCGGGCCAAGAACACGTCCAGCCCATCAGTCGGCCATTAGTCACCCGTAGCCGATAACTCGCAACCCGAAACGCGCCACAGACAGGGGATATGCCATTGACCGGGAACAATTTTGACTTTAGTGGGATAAATATCGGTACCGGGTCTGATCTGGTATTTATTTCGGGGCCATGTGTTATCGAGTCCGAGGCTGAAGTGATGGCCGTGGCGGCAGAGTTGAAGCGGGTTGCGGACCTGTTTAAGATCCAGTTGATCTTCAAAAGCTCCTACGACAAAGCCAACCGCACTTCAGTCACTTCTTTTCGGGGTCCCGGCCTTCGGGAGGGGCTAAGAATCCTTAAAACGATTAAGGATGAATTGGGACTGAGAGTCACCTCGGACGTCCACCGGATCGGAGAACTGGCCTTGGCCGCCGAGGTCCTGGACATCATTCAGATCCCGGCATTTTTATGCCGCCAGACCGACCTGTTGGTGGAGGCGGCCAGGACCATGCTGCCGGTCAACATCAAAAAAGGGCAGTTTCTATCCCCCTGGGATATGCGGCACGTGATTGAAAAGGTTAAAAGCCAGGGAAATAACCGGGTCATGGTCACAGAACGGGGCGTATCTTTCGGCTACAATAATTTAGTCGTGGACATTAGAGGATTTGAGGTCATGCGGGCCTTTGGCGTCCCGGTGATTTTCGACGCCACCCATAGCGTCCAGCTTCCGGGCGGACAAGACGGTTGCTCCGGAGGACAAAGGGAATTTATCTACCCGCTGGCCCGGGCTGCGGTGGCGGCCGGAGTAGACGGCTTATTCATGGAGGTCCACCCCCGGCCTGATCAGGCTTTGTGTGACGGGCCGAACTCCTTTCCCCTGGATCAACTGCCCTATTTTCTGGAAACGATTCATCAGATTCATCAATTGGTTAATAAAGTGTCTTCCCTGGTGGGGGCAGACTCGATTTAGCCGGCCGCCGGGAAATCGGCTATTGATCAGCCGTTTATTAAGTCAAAAATATATAGCGATAACCGGAGAGTATCATGATCGACAGGCTGAAAGTATGGTCCGGTCAGGAAGAAATACTGGCGCGGGCCCAAAAAGTTGCCATGCTCATCCTCGATGTAGACGGGGTCATGACCGACGGCGGAATCATCATCAATGATCTCGGCGTGGAATCAAAAAGATTCGATGTCCGTGACGGGCATGGTCTTAAGATGCTTCTCCGAGCCGGGATTGACGTGGCTCTGATCACCGGACGGGAATCCCAGGTGGTCGCCAAACGAGCCGAAGAGCTGGGAATTAACTGGGTCTTTCAGGGGATCAAGAATAAGCTCCCCTGTTACGAGCAACTGCTGGCGGAAAAAGGCATAAAATCCGACCAGGTCGGATACGTGGGGGATGACGTTGTAGATATCCCCGTGCTCAAACGGGTCGGTCTGGCCGTGGCCGTTCCTGGGGCCCATGAATTAGTGGCCCAATATGCCCATTATATCACTCAGGAACGTGAAGGCAACGGGGCGGTTAGAGAGGTCTGCGAGTTGTTGCTCTATGCCCGAGATCTTTGGCAGGAAGCCATGTCCCGATACACAGAGGCATAAAATACGCTTTACATATAGGAGCGGTTGATATATACTTTAAGTTGAACCAGCGCAACTTGGGGCAATGAATCCCGATTCGGCCTGATGATCTTAGGACCGGTCAAACACTTTGTTCATGTCCTCTTTAGAACGCATCTTTTTAAAGCCGGGTGAATCTTTGAAAAAGAAGACGATCAAGATTTCTATTCTGATTACTTTAGCATTGATATTTAGTGTTGTTTTAGTTATTTATTTTTATTTACCCAACCAATCGCAGTTATCCCGGATAGCCTCTCTAGCCACCAAAGAAGGCGATGTTTCCTTAGACGTCATTGATTATGTGCATATGAA
>JADFYA010000084.1 GCA_015233285.1 Deltaproteobacteria bacterium
AATTTTTGTTAATTATCTTCAGGCGATCGACTGTTTGTCGGAAGATCTGGAGAAAGCCGGCATCGACTATTTGATCATGACGGGTGCCACCCGCGACCGTAAAGAAGTGGTCCAAAAGTTCCAGGATGACGACACCGTCAAGGTGTTTCTGATGACTCTTCGGACCGGGGGCCTCGGTCTTAACCTGACGGCTGCGGATTATATCTTCATTTTTGACCCCTGGTGGAATAAGGCGGCAGAAAATCAGGCTATTGACAGATCCCATCGAATCGGCCAGGATAAAACGGTGTTCAGCTACAAGCTGGTCACAAAACACACCATTGAGGAAAAGATCTTAGAACTTCAAAAAATTAAGACAAACCTGTTTGAAAGCCTAATCTCCAGCGACGATTCGGCCATAAAATCATTTGATGAAAAAGATGTTGAGTTTATGTTGGGAGCTTAACATGCAAAGACGTGCGGTGGTAAGAACGCCGGCCCCGCCGACTCTAAACTCGGTGGAAGAAACCATCAACCTTGACTACACCGTTGATGTGCTAAAGAAATTGTGTAAACGGTATATTGAAAGCATGCTCATAGAAGCCGGCTACCCCCGGTCAGAGATGACCTCCGTTAACCAAATGAGCAAAATCGACCTGGTCCGCTTACTGGCCAAGGTGTTCTCAGATAAAGCCCTCTTTGATCGGTTATGGTCGCGTTTGCCTGATAACGTAAGAAAAGTAATGGAAGTGGCTGTTTGGGAAGGAGGTGCCCACGAAATCCGCGTTCTCGAAAAGAAGTTCGGGATAAAGATAGTCGATTATCAAAAAAAAGGGCGCATGATCGTGGACGCCCATCTCAATGTGGACTATTTGCTGCTTAAGTACGACAAAAGCTATAATGGCTATTCGTACTATGGTGAGCCCTCCTACTACCTCTACCTCCCTCCGGGGATAAAGAAAATATTCAAAGACTTCTTACCCTTACCGCCAGGATATAACATTACCCCAGTCAACGCTACTACTAACGCCAATTTCATTTTTACAGACCAAAATCACATCTTAACTCAAATAAAACTATTCTGGCGATATATCCGGCAGGGGAATATCAAGTTTTCCAAGGCCGCAGACCGGCCCCTGGCCGGCTCGATCAAACAGATGGCCTTATATTGTGATGTGCTGGAATTTTATGATCATAAGGGCTTGGAATATCTTCGGACCCGGTTGTTGCTCGATTTCTTGATCGTTACCTCGGGCGATAAATTTATTAATGATGCTTCGGCCTTTCTGAAGCAACTGATCGGTGATTTCTTAAATTCTAAACACATGGAGGGATACCGGCTGAGTGATCTATTGTTTCATCTGGGCGGCATGAATCTTGATCATAATATATCTCGCGAGAAAAAGATCCGCAGCTCCATCGCAAAAATATTGAAGGCCTTACCGGTGGCCGAATGGGTATCCATCGATAATGTCATCAGCTTTGCTTTGTATCGGGAATTATTTTTGGATGCGGTTTCCAGGACAGGGACACATCCGTATTATATGGCCAGGTATAAGGCGGGTGATTATCACGGGCACGACAGAACCTTCGTGACTGAAATAACGTATAAAGAGACCGTAATAGTCCCTTTCCTTAAAGCGGTTATGTTTCTTTTCGCCGGCCTGGGGCTTCTTGACGTGTCATACGGCTTGCCCCGGAACGAGTTGTTCCAATCAAAGGATCTTGGATACTTGTCTGTTTTTGACGGCCTAAAATACGTCCGTTTGACCAACCTCGGCAGTTACGTCCTGGGAATGACCAAGAAATGGGAAGTGGTCACGCAGGAGGAGGAAGAAGCCAAAATCATTCTGGATGAGAACAGGTTGTTAATCAGTATCGAGGGGAAGGACAGACTCAAGGAAATGATGTTGACCAAGGTCGCCCACAAGATCACGGATCACTTTTATAAGGTGGATTACGCCTCCTTCTTAAAAGGCTGTTCTTCTCACCTGGACGTTTTGAACCGGGTGGCTTTGTTCAAGGAAGAGATTTCTGCCGAGCCGCCGCCGGCCTGGCAGCGGTTCTTAGATGAAATTATAAATAGAATTAATCCCTTAAACGCCAAGAAGTCTATGGCCGTGTTCCAGTTGAAACCAGACAAAGAGCTTCTATCGTTAATGGTGACGGATGAGATATTAAAGCAATATATTATCAAAGCTGAGAACTATCTCGTAGTGATTGAGTCGAATAACCTGAACAAAGTTAATAAGAGACTTGAAGAATTCGGCTACTTTATTGATCATGCCTGATCTCCAGGCTGTTTCTTCTCTGTAATGCTCCGATGTGGGGTTCCAGCATCTTGTGTTTTTTAAGTAGAAATCCCTTGCCTCCTAACCACATCTCATATAAAATGCGTCGGTGATGGGCCAAGACCCGGCCGGCAGCAGCCGGTGCCCCAACCAATAACCAGAGTGCTCACCGTCAGGACGCCGATTGACGCTTTAAATTGTTACAATATGGATAAGAATTTAAGCTAACCGCGGACGAAATGATCATCCGTGGTATGTTTGGTCGTACGCCGCGTCCTGGCCGTTAGCTTTTCATCGGAGCAAGGTCTATGACAGCTTCTCCTCAAATGGACCGGACGCCGGATCTAGCCGCGGCCATCCAGCGGATTAGCGGGATTGCTTTCCCTGACCTACCCCAGGATATTTGCCGGGCCGCGGTCGAAGATCTGTCTTTTTTGAGATGTTCCCTGGTCATCCCGGATCCGGATAACCGGCAAGTTACTCTCTTCTACTGTTTTCCTCTACCGCTTGAGGAAGAACCTTTTCCTCCGCCCCACGAGGCTCTGGAGCACAGATACCTGGATTGGACGGCCAGGGAGTTTTCGCCCGTTCTGCGGCAAAACCGGCTTTGTGAGGCTGCCGTTTTTCCCCTAATTGCCGGAGATGAGATCATCGGCGCGCTGGAATTGGAATTACCCGGCCTACAGATCTTGTCCGACCAAGACATGGTTCTAACTACCGCCTTTGCCTCTTTTTCCGCCATCAAGCTCAAAAACCATTTCCTGACCCGCCAGATAGAAGAGCTTTCCGCCCAGTTCGAAACCATGTTCGATGAAGCCAATGACGCAATTTTTTTGCAGTCGTTTGAAGGCGATATCCTTTATACAAACCGCATGGCCCAAGAACTTCTGGGCTATACCGAAAATGAATTGAGTTCGCTCAAGTTGATCGATATTCTGCCGGCGGCCTTGGCCCGGCAATTACCTGACTTACAGGACCAATTAACCAATTCCGGCAGTTTTTTCGGTGAATCCGTGTATGTCCACAAGGATGGGTCTCACATCCCGGTGGAAGTGTCGGCCAGGGTGGTCGAAGTTCAGGAGCAAAGGTGTATCTTATCCTTTGTCCGGGATATCGTGGAGCGAAAGTTCTTAGAAGACGTCCTGATCGAGCGGGCTAAACGGGCTAACGTTATTAAGCGGTTCGCCGTCCGGGCTGTTTCCACCCTAAATTATGAAGATTTCTTGAAACGGTTGGTTGAGGTGGTCAGGGAGATTTTTAGGGCGGATAGGGCCTTTATGGATTTCCCCTTTGACCCTCAGGCGAGCGAATTCAAAGCCCACTACATCTCTTCCGTGCCCCGATTCGCCCCCCGCCAACCCAAGAAATCAGCTCGATCCTTTCGGATTGCCCCCTTCGCGCCCATCATGCGTCGTGCTCTGAACGCTGAGGGCCCGATTTCCGTAGTTTTCCCCGATCCCTTGCTCGATGATGATATTTTCCGAAAGCTTCAGATTCAGTCTACACTCCACGTGGTTTTGCGTCCCAACAATAGTGATGCACCCTGGGGATTGACCCTGGTGCAGTGCGAATATCCCCGCATCTGGGTCAAGGAGGAGATGTCGTTATTGGAGGAGATTGGGCTGCTGGCCACCCTGGCTTTACAAAACGTGTTGCTCTATCGTGATTTGGAGGAAAAAAACAGGGAACTGGATGCTTTTGTGTATACTGTGTCCCACGACTTAAAGACTCCGGTGGTCTCGGCCGGTGGTTTCGCCAACCTGATCAAACGCCGCTACACGGGACGCATGGAGGCCAAAGACCTGGCCATACTTGACCGGATCATTGGGAGTATGGCCCGGATGGAGGCTATGATCGGAGGATTGTTGCAACTCTCCCGAGCTAACCGCCGACTTGAAGAGCTTGAAGATGTCGATGTCAGGAAACTGATTTATGAAGTGCTCAATGATTTGTCCCCATTGATCGAAGAGAACTGGGCCCAGGTGAAGGTGCTTGACGATTACCCGGTGCTGAAGATGGAGAAAACCAAGCTCTACCAGGTGTTCCAGAATCTGATCGGTAATTCGCTCAAGTATTGCGACGTCAAACGTAACCCCGAGATAATCATCACCTGCCGGGAATTGGACTCTGAGTATATCCTGGCCGTGTCCGACAATGGCCGGGGCATCCCCCGCGAATACCAAGAGCATATTTTTAACGTCTTTGATCGGTCCGGCGCGCCGGAGGGTATCACCGGCACCGGGGTAGGTTTAGCCATCGTCAAAAAGATAATCGAATCTTGGAAAGGCCGGGTGTGGCTGGAGAGTGAACCGGGGGCCGGCGCCACTTTCTATTTTTCCATCCCCATATCCGCCCGGGCCGACAAGAAGTCTTGATCCATACCTCAAACGGTTATAATTGTCCCTTTGAGAGGCGACTTGGTTGCTGGTTTCTCGTTGCTTGTTGCTGGTTGTCTTTTAATGTCATAGAGTTAAGGTGCAGGGTCATCGGATTCGATTCTAATAAATGGTCAATTCCGCTTAACGGATTTTTGGACAGAGAAAGGGCGAAATGGAACGACTGCGAACATACATGTGGACCTTGAGGCCGAATATTTCGAGATGGCGTTTCTTATTATTGGCTCTGCTGCTGGCCGGAGCGTTGATGCTGTTTTTTTTCTCGGGATGCAAGGATGACAAAAAATCCGCCGAGGCCCAAGAAGCTAAATCCAGTGAGCCGCCGACCATGGTCGTCGTGACCAAGGTCATCCAACAAACCGTGCCCATCTATCTGGATTTTGTGGCTCGAACCGAGGCCAAAGCCACAGTGGATATTAAGGCCCGGGTGGAGGGCGTTTTGGAGCGGCAGGTCTTTACCGAAGGGACAAACGTAAAAAAAGATCAGCTCCTGTATGTTATCGACCGGAGGCCGTATGAGGCCAAACTACAAAGTTCCAAAGCCAAATTGGCCAGCGCCAAGGCCGCCATTGACCAGGCCAAGGCCAATTTGAATAAAGCCAAACTAGATGTCGCCCGGCTTACGCCTTTGGCTAAACAAGACGCCGTGCCGCAGCAGGATCTGGACACCGCCGTCGCCAAAGAACAGACATCCGCAGCCGACCTGGCTCAGGCCCATGCCGGAGTGGATGAAGCTAAGGCAGCGGTTATCCAAGATGAACTTAATTTAGGCTACTGCACCATTCGTTCCCCATTAGACGGATTGATCGGCCGGACTAAGGTCAATGTCGGCAACTTGGTGGGCCGCAATGAAACCACACTTCTGGCCACTATTTCCTCCACCGATCCCATCTGGGTCACCTTTGCCATTAGTGAGGCCAGCTATCTCTATTTTGCCAAGAAAGTGGATATCGAGGGTCCGACGCCGCCGGTCGAAATGGTTTTGGCTGATAACCGTCCCTATCCCTACAAAGGTAAAACGATAATTGGGGACCGGGCGGTGGATGTGAAAACCGGGACCATCAGCCTGGTGGCCGAGTTTCCCAATCCTAAGGGTTTAATCCGGCCCGGCCAATTCGCCCGCGTGCGTATCCCGGCGGAACAAGCCACCGATGCCTTGCTGATCCCCCAGCGGGCCGTATCCGAACAGCAAAACGCCAAGATCGTCTATGTCGTCACTGCCGATAATAAGGTTGCCTTGCGGACCGTTGTCCTGGGCGACCGGTACGAGAATATGTTTATCGTTAAGGAGGGGGTTAAGGCCGGGGAACGGGTGATCGTGGAAGGCCTGTTAAAGGCGCGGCCCGGAGCGGTGGTTAAGCCCACGGATAAACCGATGACCGAAGAAAAGAAGGGACAATAAATCTATGGCTAAGTTTTTTATTCATCGTCCCGTCTTTGCCATGGTCATTTCTCTGGTCATCCTGATCGCCGGCGGGCTAAGCCTGACGGGGCTGCCCATCGCCCAATACCCCCAGATCACGCCTCCCACCGTGTCGGTGTCAATAAATTACCCAGGGGCAAATGCCGAAACCGTGGAACAGTCAATTGCCACCCCGGTCGAGCAGGCGGTCAACGGGGCGGAGAACATGATCTATTTTACATCCAAAAGCTCCAACGACGGCCAGTATTCACTCACCTGCACCTTTAAAGTCGGCACCAATCTCGACATCGCCAACGTGGACATCAACAACCGGGTCAACAAAGCCTCATCCTCTCTGCCTCCCGATGCCGTGTCCTCCGGCATATCCGTTAATAAACAGTCACCAGATATGCTCATGGTCATCAGCATTCTCTCTCCGGATAATACCTATGACGACCTTTTTCTGAGCAACTATGCCTCGATTAACATTGTGGATGCCGTGGCCCGGACCCCTGGAGTGGGCAGCACCCAGATCATCGGCCAGCGCGACTACTCCATGCGGCTATGGGTTCGCCCCGACAAGCTGACGAAGCTTGGTTTGACGGGTAGCGACCTGGTCAATGTGATTAGAGAGCAAAATGTCCTGGCTCCGGCCGGATCGATTGGGCAGCCGCCGGCCAAAGCCGGGACTGAATTCCAGTATACCGTTAATGTTCAAGGCCGGTTAACCACCGCGGAAGAATTTTCCAATATGGTTGTCCGGACTCTCCCGGATGGATCGGTCCTGCGGATTAAAGACCTGGCCAGAACCGAAATGGCGGCCAAGACCTATACCAGTTACGGCCGGTTGAACGGGGTTCCGGCTACCCTGATTATCGTCTATCAGTTGCCGGGCGCCAATGCC
Source organism: Deltaproteobacteria bacterium (assembly GCA_015233285.1). Next base: position 6,973 of record JADFYA010000084.1, read on the forward strand.
ATTGACACGGCCAACAGCCTGACCAAATTAATGAGCCAACTCAGCTCTAATTTTCCGCCGGGGTTGAAGTATGAGATTTCCTTCGACACGACTAAGTTTGTCCGGGCCGCGATCGAGGAAGTCATCCATGCTCTCTGGGACGCCATCATCTTAGTCTTGATAGTCGTCTTTATCTTTCTGGGGAACTTTCGGGCGACCATTATCCCCATGCTGGCCGTGCCTGTGTCCCTAGTCGGTACATTTGCCGCGTTCGTGCCCCTGGGCTTTTCCATCAACACCTTGACCTTGTTCGGGATCGTGCTGGCTGTGGGGATTGTGGTGGACGACGCCATCGTGGTGGTGGAGGCGGTGGAACATCATATCGAACATGGTTTGACACCATTGGCGGCCACGGAAAAGGCCATGGAAGAAGTGTCCGGTCCGGTCATCGCCGTGGCCCTGGTCTTGTGTGCCGTGTTCGTCCCGGTCGCGTTTATGGGTGGGATTACCGGTCAACTGTATCGCCAGTTCGCTTTGACCCTGTCGATTTCGGTGATTTTGTCCGCTCTGGTGGCCCTGACTTTGACCCCGGCCTTGTGTCAAATGTTGCTTAGACCGCGGAAACAGATGCGGGGTCCGGTGGGGGCTTTTCTCCGTGGGTTTAATCACCTTTTTGACAAGACGACTAATGGCTACGGCAGGATGGTCCGGGGCTGTCTGCGCCACATGCTCTTTCCCTTGGTGGTCTTACTTTGTTTCTGGGCGGCCACCGGAGGTTTTTTCAAAATGCTGCCCACGGGGTTTGTCCCGGATGAAGATCAGGGCTACTTTTTTGCGGCGGTCGCCTTGCCCGACGGCGCCTCCATGGAACGAACCGATGCCTTGACCAGGAAGTTGGAAAAGTATTTACAAGGCGTCTCAGGGGTGAAAGACGTCATGACCATGGGCGGGCTGAATATCCTGACCGGCGCCTATACCTCCAATAACGCCACCATGATCTGTTTGCTTAAACCGTGGGAGGAACGGAAAACTCCAGCCACCCAATTGGACGCTATCGTAAATCAGGTGCGGCAAGAACTCAGCACATACCCCGAGGCCCTGATCTTCCCCTTCACTCCGCCGCCCATCTCAGGATTGGGGAATGCCGGCGGCTTCCAGTTCGAGTTGCAGGACCGCGGTGGCAGGCCGGCCTACCAACTGGCCGAGACGGCCGATAAATTCGCGGCAGAAGCAAGTAAACGGCCGGAGTTGATCGGCCTCTACTCCCAATTCCGGACCAACGTCCCCCAGATTAAGCTGGACCTGGACCGGGATAAGGTGAAAACGCTCGGTGTCCCGGTCAATTCCGTCTTTGAAAGCTTACAAATTTTTCTGGGTGGGCTGCAAGTGAACGATTTCAATCGATTTGGCCGAACCTATAAAGTCATGATTCAAGCTGAACCGGAGTTTCGGGTCAGCCCGGATAACATCGATCAGATCTACGTCCGGTCAAGTGATGCCACCATGGTTCCGTTAAGCACCATTACCAAGATTTCGTCCATGACCGGCCCGGATGTGATCCAGCGTTATAATATGTACCGGACGTCTGAAATCAGCGGAGCAGCCGCTCCCGGTTACAGCTCCGGACAGGCTCTGGATGCCATGGAGAAACTGGCCAAGACCAATTTGCCCGAAGGGTACAGCGCGGAATGGACCGGGACGGCTTTTCAAGAAAGACAGGCCGGCGGGGCCCAGTCCCTTATCTTCGCCTTGGGTGTGGTTTTTGTTTTCTTGTTTCTGGCCGCCCAATACGAAAGCTGGGCCATTCCCCTGTCGGTCATGTTCGGCATTCCGCTGGGCGTGTTCGGGGCTTTCCTGTCCGTCTGGGGTCGGGGTTTAGTCAACAATGTCTATGTTCAAATCGGTCTGGTCATGCTTATCGGATTAGCCGCCAAGAATGCCATTCTGATCGTCGAGTTTGCCAAAAACCAGTATGAGCAGGGCAAGCCTCTTAAGGACGCGGCCTTAGAAGGCGCCCGGATTCGCTTCCGGCCGATCTTGATGACTTCTTTTGCCTTTATTTTGGGCGTGATCCCGTTGGTCACCGCCAGCGGAGCGGGTTCGGCTTCCCGGCAGTCGCTGGGCACGGCCGTCTGCGGGGGGATGACCGCGGCGACGGTATTGGGTGTTTTCTTGATTCCGGTATTGTACGTAGTCGTGCAAGGACTGAGCGCCAAGGTCACCGGCAGTCCGGCCGCCAAAGTCAAGCCGCCCTTAGCCGAAGGAGAACACCGATGAAAAAGGCTTTAATTTTTTTGGCCAGTTGTTTGTTCCTGACCGGGTGCACCGTCGGGCCCGACTATAAACGTCCAGGTTATCCCATGCCGGAGGCTTTTCGCGGCGTAGGTCCCACCATTGCGTCGCAACCCGTGACGATGACTTTTGGGGAACTGAGGTGGTTTGAATTATTTAAGGACGATAAGCTCAAGGAGCTGATTCAGGCCGCTCTAAAAGCGAACTATGATGTCCGGATCGCTGTGGAGCGAATTTTGCAAGCCAGGGCCACGGTCGTTTCAACCCGGTCATCATTGTTCCCGGCCGTAACCTCCACTTATTATTATCAGTACCAGCGAGCTTCCGACGTGGGTTTAAGTCCATCTATCCCACCACAGACGACAGACAACTTTGCTTACGGAAGTTTATCCTGGGAGCTTGACTTCTGGGGCCGCATCCGTCGGTCCACCGAGGCGGCGCGGGCGAATTTGTTCGCCTCCGAAGAGAACCGGAAAGCCGCCATCCAGTCTTTAGTCACCGATCTGGCCCAAGCTTATTTCGAGCTTCGGGAACTGGACTTGGAACTGGAGATTTCCAAGAGCACATTAGATTCCAGAATGAAATCCCTGCAACTGGTCAAAGCCAGACAACAGCGAGGCGTTGACACCATGCTGGCCGTGCGGCAGTCGGAGGGATTGGTCTATGCGGCTGCGGCCACCATTCCCAACTTAGAAAGCCAAATCGAGCAAAAGGAAAATCAGATCTGCGTCTTGCTTGGGCGTAACCCCGGCCCCATTGAACGCGGGAAACCTCTTACCGACCAGGGCCTGGTGGTGCGTGTTCCGGCCGGATTACCGTCATCGCTCCTGGAGCGGCGGCCTGACATCTTGGCCGCGGAGCAAAATTTGGTGGCCGCTAATGCCCAGGTGGGCGTGGCTAAGGCCGCCTTGTTTCCGACCATTAGTTTAACGGCCAGCGCCGGCTATGAAAGCACGGCCTTGTCTAATTTTATTTCCAACCCGGCCAGCACCTGGACGGTTGTCCCGAATTTGACCATGCCCATCTTCAATGCCGGGAAGCTCAGCGCCAATCTGACTCTGGCGGAAGCAAAGAAACAAGAGGCCCTGTTACAGTATCAACAGACTATCCAGAAAGCCTTCAGTGAAGCCGCCAATACCCTGATCGGATATCGCAAGATCGGCGAATATCGGATCCAACAAGAGTTGTATACCAAGACATTAGAGGATCAGACGCGGTTGTCGAGACTCCGTTATCGTGGCGGCGTCACCACCTACCTGGAATTGTTGGACTCTGAACGGCAATACTTTACCGCTGAAATTGCTCTGGCCCAGGTCAGGCGTGATGAACTTCTATCGGTGGTGTCTCTTTACAAGGCCCTGGGTGGCGGTTGGCAGGAATAGAGTTGCGTGTTACGGGTTGGGTCTTTCTCAACCCTTTTGAAGGATTCAAGGAGGTCCCAGATGAAACCCAGAGCTCCGTTGATGATTGAGCACCGTCTTATTGAGAAGATGCTCGCTGTGGTGGAAAAAGAAGTTCTCCTCATGATGGACAATAAAGTAGCGGATTCCATTTTCATTGACGCCGTGGTCGACTTCATCAGAACCTACGCCGACAGAGTGCATCACGGAAAAGAAGAAGAGATCATGTTCAGGTGTCTGGCCGCCAAAACAATGAATACGGAAGATCAAATACAAATGCAGGAATTGATCGAAGAGCATAAAACCGCCAGGAAAATCGTCGGAGAATTGGTTCAGGCCAAAGAAGAGTATCTTCAAGGTCAGAGAGAAGCGCTGGACACCATTCTGGATCAGTTGACCTTCCTGATCAGGTTTTACCCCGAGCACATCCGAAAAGAGGATAAAGTGTTTTTCCCCAATTCCGAGAAATATCTGACCCAGGCGGAGCAGGAGACGATGCTTCAGGAATTCTGGGAGTTTGACCGGAAGATGATCCACGAGAAATATCAATCGGTGGTTAAACAATGGCGCATTGGGTCCGGACTGGAATGATCAAGAGAGCCTTGGATCAATCAGAGATGTTTTTGACGGCCGTAATTCAATGTCATTGACTTAAGGCATTGAACGATCACGCTAATTTTTTTAAAATAGTTAATTCAAAATAAGCCCTGAAAGGGCGCACTATGTTAGCCCAGTGGCAACGCCCTGGGAAAACCGTATGGTTACGTATCAGCAAAATGGTCAGGTGGTCGGCCAACCTCAAAGCCATTTCATTTGGAAGGGATATATAGCCACGGCTGAAGTACCGAATTGCCGGTGGTTTTATGTGACCATTGCACGGTATGTTGTATAGTCGCCGCCCCTACCCAGGGCGTTGCCGCTGGGCTAACCT
>JADFYA010000085.1:0-395 GCA_015233285.1 Deltaproteobacteria bacterium
TTCCGTCGTAAACATAATCAGTGTGGCGGTCAAGATAACACCAGTGATGAGTTCATGCTTACTCATTTTCCCCAGAGCGGTATATTGTTCCTTAAAAGTATCCTTGGAGATGGCCAGTTCTTCTTTGGGCTTCAAAAAGATATAGATGAGGACGACAAAGAAGAGGGTTATCAAGAGCCAGGGCACGGACATGTACTCAAACCAGGCCCCGAAAGTGACCAACGGCTTTACTTCGGCCGGGAAGAAACCCATCATGAACGGACCCCATAATGAGCCGGTCAACCAACCCGTACCGGGTAACAAGGCGCTGGCCCAGGCCACGAGGCAGATGAGGGCGGAACCACGGGACCGGTCAGGGAGCCGGCAGGCCTCGACCAGATTGATCGCAATCGGCA
>JADFYA010000085.1:417-11540 GCA_015233285.1 Deltaproteobacteria bacterium
CGGCATAACGATAGCAAGCCTGACGGTAATAGATGGGGTGAGGGCCGACAGAGCCACACCGATAATCACCCAGCTTAGGATAACTGACGAATAGGTAGGCTCAAATGTTTTTAAAACAAAGTAGGCTATCCGTTTCCCTAAGCCCGTCTTGACCAGTGCAAATCCGAAGAAAAGGGCCGGAATCAACACCCAGATCCCGGAGCTGGTGTATCCGCTGACGACCGTGGCCAAAGGCAAGTTGAATGCCAGACTACCCCCCAGCAGGATGGCCCCGCCGGCAAAATATGCCAGAGTGGAATCCCTAAAAATCCATAGGCCGAGTGTGACGAAGACCACCGCCAGAATTTGGTGCCCCTGGGGTGTCAAATTGGCAAATGGCTTGAAAATGCCGATAAATAAGGCCAATATCACTACGATAATCAGCCCCATTTTTTTTGAAGTTAGCATAGGTTTCCTTCCTACATGAATTTATTAGAGGAACTGTTATAGAGACCCTAAGCGTAACTGATTTGACGGGTTTCGGCCACGGATCTACTTATTCATCCGCAGCTTAAACCGCTGAATCTTTCCGGTGGCCGTCTTAGGCAGCTCATCGATGAAATATATTCTCCAGGGGCGTTTAAATTTCGGTAACTTAGCCCCTATGAATTCCAACAAATCGGCGGCCAACTTGTCCCTCTCTGCGGATTCAGGACCAACATTGGCGACCACGTAAGCAAAGGGCTTGACCAGACCTTCCACCTTTTGGCCGACCACGGCGCACTCATTCACGTCCCGGTGTTCTATCAAGGCGTACTCGATCTCCATCGGCGAGACCCAGATTCCGCCGACTTTGAGCATGTCATCGCCCCGGCCTTGATAGGTGTAATAACCATCCTGCAGGCTATACATGTCACCTGTCCGGAACCATCCGTCGGGTAGAATCTTTTCCGCATTAACTTCCGGCCTGTTCCAGTAACCTGGGGTGATACTGGTTCCTCTGATCAAAAGGTGGCCCGTTTCTCCTGGTTGAACTGCCTTATCTTCGTCATCGACTATTTTAGCTTCGTATCCCGGCACCATCCGGCCCGAAGTTCCTTCTTTGATGTCACCCGACAGGTTGGAGATAAATATGTGGAGCGCTTCGGTAGATCCGATTCCGTCCAGGATGTCCAGACCGGTGTTTGCTTTCCATTGTCTCAAGATTTCCGGTGGAAGGGCCTCGCCGGCCGAGACACATATCCGGATTGAAGGGAACCTGGCTCCGTCCAAATTTTTTAACAATGAATTGTATTGGGTCGGGACCCCGAAAAACACGCTGGGTTGGTATTTGGTCAAGGTCTCGATCACTTTTTCCGGGGTAGGGGGATCAGACAAAAGGACGGCGGTTGCCCCAAATCTGAGCGGGAAGGTCAACCCGTTGCCAAGTCCGTAGGCGAAGAAAAGCTTGCTGACCGAGAAACAAACGTCATCTTCGGTAATGTTAAGGACGTTTTTAGCATAGGAGTCGGCTGTAAAGACAAGGGATTCGTGCTTGTGCGGGGTTCCTTTCGGTTTACCTGTGCTGCCCGAGCTGTAAAGCCAGAAGGCAATATCGTCTGGTTTGACCAGATGTGGATCAGCCTCAGGGGAAGCGGCGGCGAAAAGAGATTCCAACCCGGCGTCGCTAAAAAGCCGATGACATTCGTGCTGGGTCTGAACTGTGGCGGCTTTGCTGGATTCCGGAGTCACGAGCACACGGGCTTCGCTGTCATGGAGCAGATAGTGGTAGTCATCTGCACCCAACATGGCGTTGACCGGCACCGGCCAGGCGCCGCATTTTATACTGCCCAAAAAGGCATACACGAACATGGGCGAGTCGGGCATCATGATCATGACCCGGTCTGTCGGCTTGATGCCCATATTTCTGAGCAGATTGGCAAATCGATTGACGTTTTGTTCCAGTTCCCGGTAGGTCACTGCTTCGTCCCGGCAACGGATGGCTATCTTATCCCCACGAGTCGATGAATATTTTTTGATGAGTTCCTCGGCTACGTTGAAGTTTCCTCCGGCTACGGTACTTGCCATATTTCTCCTCTCCTTCCATCGTGTTAAGAATGCCTGACAATCATGCGGCGGTTATCTTAGGCCGACGGTCTCGTGTCTGAACGAGTGAGCCGGGAAGATTGGGTTTGCCCCCAGGCCGGCTAACCTGCTCATCCGGTCTAATACCCCCACATTCTTCGACTTGGTCCGCATCAGGTTCAACCTTTATGAGGTGTAAGCAAAGCCCACGCCAAACCTTCGACCATCTTTGGAATTGTTATAACACATGTACTTAATTGATAAAATAGTATGTCCAGTGGAGACTCCAGACATTTTATTCGGCTGGAGGTGGAAAGATTCTTTCCAATGCCGGAAAGATTTTTGCCACTCCCGTGGATGGTGATGGCCGGATCAGCCTGACCGGACAGGACGGGAGGGCTGCCGCCCCACCCACCGCGGTCGATAGATTTCTATTAAACCGAATTCACGGTTGATCTTGTGCATAGACAACCGCACCTTATATTTTAGCCGCTGATTCGTTTATCTGGTCAGATTTTTGCATAAAAAATGAACGCGCTGCGCCAAGCATGGTATCGGTCCGGTGTCCGGACTTTTTCCTTAACATTTTATTCTGTTTCACACAATATTATTCATGGTGGTCCATTGCTAGGATCAACACTGATATTCAACTGGGAGGCGTTATGAAGAAAGCGAGTTTTAGGGCCAGGTTGTTGGGGACACTCATCCCCATTGCGGTTATGACTATCGGGGCGTTGTCTATCCTGTACTACCGGGTGGCCTATGACGGTATTATGCACCAACAAGAGGCCAATATGCAGGGTGTAGTACGTAATGCCGTGGATGAATTGGCGACCTGGATATCCGAACGGTAAAGAGAATCCGCTCTGCTGGCTCAGACGGGAGTTTTCCAGGCCGCCTGCCACGGCAAACGAATGGACGAAGCCGGCAAGCGACTGGTAGCTGCCCATAAGATTTCCTCTGTTTATAGAAACATCTTTTTGGCTGACGTGAACGGCAAGCTGTTCATAGACTCCACCGGAGGCTCTTCGGTGGGCATAGAACTATCTAAGCATCCAGGATATAGAGATAATGTTGAGAAAGCCCGGCAGGGCCAAATTTGGATCAGCGATGTGGTGAAATCTCCGGCCACAGGGGCCCCCGTGATCCTGATCACTTCGCCCATCATGGAAGATGGAAAACAAGTCGGGATATTAGGGACCCCCATAGAACTGGCCAAGTTTTCAGAGGCATTTATCGGGAAAGTCAAGGTAGGGCGAACCGGCTATATGTTCTTGTTGGATGGCAAGGGGAAGACCCTGGCTCATCCTGATAAAAAACTCATTTTGAAGGCGGACTTTGCGGAATATGATTATGGGCGAAACATGCTGGCCCAAAAGAATGGGATGCTTGAATACAACATCCAAGGGGAAGAGCAACTCGCCTATTTCTCTACATACGAAAAAAAATCGTGGTTGGTGGTGGTCACTGTGGCCAAAGCAGACTTCCTTGGTCCGGCCAAGAGAATCAGGAATCTTTCACTTATCTTCGGCGGTCTGGCGGTCTGTCTGCTGTCTCTGGTTATTTGGTTGATTTCGACCAACGTCTTCAAGGTCATTAACCGGGCGGTCCTCGGCCTGAATGAGGGCAGTGATCTGGTGGCCGGTTCGTCAGTTCAGGTGTCGTTGGCTAGCCAAACGCTGTCTGAGGGCACTTCCACCCAGGCCGCGTCCATTGAACAGACTTCTTCATCCCTGGAGGAAATGTCTGCCATGACCAGGCATAATGCCGATAACGCCGGCCAGGCCGATAACCTGATGAAAGAGACGAAACAAATTGTCGACGCAGCAGACTCTTATATGATGCAACTGACCGCGTCCATGGAAGAGATTACTAAAGCCAGTGACGAGACGTCGAAAATTATCAAAACTATCGATGAGATCGCCTTCCAGACGAATTTGCTGGCTCTTAATGCCGCTGTGGAGGCGGCCAGGGCCGGTGAGGCGGGAGCCGGGTTTGCCGTGGTGGCCGACGAAGTGCGGAATTTGGCCATGCGGGCGGCCGCGGCGGCCAAAAGCACCGCCGGGTTGATTGAAAATACGACTAATAAAGTCGGCGACGGGGCGGTATTGGCCATGAAAACAAACGAAGTATTCCAGGTGGTGTCGAAAAAATCGGCTAAAGTGGTTGAGTTGGTCGGAGAGATTGCCGCCGCTTCTTCAGAACAAGCTCAGGGGTTAGATCAAATTAACCTGGCAGTGGCCGAAATGGACAAAGTGACCCAGCAAAACGCGGCCACAGCCGAAGAGTCCGCTTCTGCTTCTGAGACGATGAAAGCCCAGGCCCTATCTATGAAAAACATCGTGGCCGAACTGGCCACCATCGCGGGCGGCGGGCATACTGGAAACATTGCCCCATAATTCAAATAGACGGGGGAAGAAAGGCTTTCCGGACAAGACAGCGATAAGGGCTTCGATTAGGCCGCGGCGGCGATTCCATAGCGGCAATTCCATAGTAGGTGCTCCCCGGTATGAGCCTTTGGGTCTTGATCTTATGAAAACCGGTTTCCTTTAACTGGGCGATAAGTTCCTCCACGCCGGGTAAGCGGGTCAACCCCTTCAGGGAACAGTTGACCAAATTTAGATTTGCTGCCCCAATATCCTTGCCGTCACTCTGGAAATTCATGGCCACGGCCAGGGTGCCTTGAGGTGATAGCTTAGACCGAAGCTTCTGGAACAATTCAACGCGCTCCGTAGACGGGAAGTAATACATAATATTGTACAAGGTAATTAAGTCAAAAGGGCCTTCGAGGCCATCGGCAGGGACGCGAATATCTCCGGTGATAATCCGGAATCTATCGCCCAATTTCCATTTGTTAATGTTTTGTCTGGCCTGTTCGGCTGCGACCATGTCAACGTCAATGCCGATGCCGGTGGCATTCCGGTTAGCGTTATAGGTGGTTTTCAGGAAAACGCCCGAACCGCACCCCACGTCCAGGATTCTCATGGGCTTTCGTCCAATAACAATGTCCGTGATAAAATGGCTGATGAAGGGTTCGCCGATTTTGGAGAATCTGGCGACCAAACCGCCGATGTCTTCCAGATCATCTCCCAGCGGCCCGCCGCTCATCCGGGTGGCCACTTTCCGATAGGCACCACTGCAATACGTGACGTTAGCTTGAATCATGGCCGCCAGGATGTCGCCTTCTTGCCCGATGACCGCTTTAGACCTTTTTCCCTTAATCCAGTATAGGGTGTTTCTGTACCCGAGTTCTTTGACGGACAATCCGACATCAAGAAGGGCGTCGAGAAGGTCCGGACGTTTTACATTAAGCCTCTGAATCAAAGTCTCTCTGGAGCAGGGGGTGGACAAGGCTTCAAGTAAACCTGATTCAAGCCCGGCATAGATGAAGTGCAGCCTTAGAAAAGAATTCCAGTCTCTTATGATCTGAAATAACCCCGGCATCTTCAGCGTGTGGAGTATTGTGACCAGATATTTAAGTTTCACCAGGCTACCTCCATATTTCAGCGTATTAACAGAAATTGTCATTCTCAAGCCAGTTAGGGGTTCCGGGGGTCGGGTTGGTTCAGGCCGTAGAGCTTCAGCCGTTTGCGCAAAGTAGGACGGGAGATCCGGAGCAACCGGGCCGCGGCTGATAAATTACCCTTGGTTTCGGCCATGGTCTTGAGGATATGACTCTTTTCCAGATCATCCAGAGAAGCCGATCCCGTCACCGGAGGAAGGTCCCCGGACGAAGCGGCCAGGACGGTTTTCAAAGCATCGGCCAACAGGACCGACCCCCGGGATTCTAAGACCGACTTGATCAGAACGTTTTTTAATTCCCGGACGTTTCCCGGCCAGGAATAATCTCTTAAGACCGCGTAGGCCCTATCTTCCACCTGGGTCACTGTGGCGCCCAAGTCGCGATTAATCTTATGGAGAAAGAACCTGACCAGCTCCGGCAGATCATCCAGCCGTTCCCGTAGGGGCGGCACGGAGATGGTGATCACCCTGAGCCGGAAAAGCAAATCCTGCCGGAATTGGCCTCGGGCCGCCAGGTCGCCCAAATTGCGATTGGTCGCGGCGATGATCCGGGCCGGGGATAGAATGGTTTTAGTCCCACCGACCCTGATGAACTCGCGGTATTCCAAAAAGCGCAATAGCTTTGCCTGCATCGCAAGCGGCAGGTCACCGACTTCGTCAAACAAGATGGTGCCTTCGCCGGCCAGTTCCAAACGGCCTTTCTTGGTTTCTGAGGCACCGGTGAAGGCCCCCCGTTCATACCCGAAAAGTTCCGATTCGAACAGATTATCAACCAATGTGGTGCAGTCCACCGTGACGTAGGGCTGGTCATTAAAGAGTGAAGACTCATGGATGACTCGGGCGATGAGTTCCTTACCGGTGCCGGTCTCCCCCTCGACCAAAATCGTGGCCCGGTTGCGGGAGACCAGCCCGATGGTTTTGAACAAAGCCCGCATGGCCGGGGTTTTTCCGACTATCTGATGACGCACGCCGGATTCCTGATCATCTTGGAGCAGATGGGGGATGGCATGAACTTTATCGGCGATATGCAGGCTCTTGGTCACGGCATGGTCTAGTTCGTCCACGTCAATGGGCTTGTGGATGTAATCATATGCTCCCTGACGCATGGCTTCGATAGTTGTTTCCATGTCGTGGTAGGCCGTGATCATGATTACTTTGGCGTCATGGTCGGCCTCCATGATCCGTTTGAGGATGTCCAATCCCGAAATATCAGGCAGCCGGATGTCCAAAATGATTACTTGGGGGTGATACTTGTGGTAGGCGGCCAGTCCTTCCGCCCCGGTCCCGGCTGCCTCTACCTCCAATCCCTTCTCGCTCAGATACATGTCCAGGGATTCTCGAATAGAGGTCTCGTCATCTATGATCAAAACCCGTTTCACCGGTGGCATGGCAACCTCAACACAAAAACGGCCCCGCGGCCTTTTCGGCTCAGCACATCCACTTGACCGGAGTGCGCGTCCAGGATGCGTTTGACGTTGCTCAGCCCCAGACCGTGGCCTTGGCTCTTGTTGGTATAAAAAGGAGTGAAAAGGTTGGCCACTTGATCCTGGTCAATACCGGGACCGGTATCTCTGACGCCCAGTTCCAGGTGACGATTTTCCTTTCGTCCGGCCTTGGTCCAGATGGTGATGCGGCCACCTTCCGGAGTAGCCTCGATGGCGTTGAGCAAGAGGTTTATCACGGCCTGCTCTAGTTTTCCGGCATCCAGTTGAATTAATGGAATGACCTTCGAGTATCGTTCGATGATGGTTATTTTTTTCTCCTGGGCCTTGACTTCGAGCAGATCCACACAACCCTCGGCCAGCACGGACAGATTCACCGGGGCCAGAGAGATGGTCATCGGCCGGGCGGTGTCCAGAAGTTGGTGCAAAATGACCTCTAACCGGGAGACCTCATGAACGATTATTTCCAGGCGACGACGGTCATAGCCGCCTAAGTATAGTTTCCGGGCCAGGATCTGCAAATTCATCTTGATGGAAGACAACGGATTCCTGATTTCATGGGACAGAGAGGCCGACAGATGTCCGACATAAGCCAGCCGCTCATGCTCTCTAACTTTGGATTCCATGGCGACACGTTCGCTGATGTCGCGACAGATCCCGATCAACACCGGCCCCTCACCCAAATCCACGACACTGGCCTTGACCTCCGTCGCCGCGTTTTCTTGGGGTACGCCCAGCCGGATGTATTGTATTTGCTTACCTCCGGAGCGCCCTTCCAAAACCCGCAAGTAGGAATCCAGCAAGGGTTCCCGGCACTCAGGAGAGGCGAAGGACAGGAATGGCCGGCCTAAGGCTTCCTCCAATGTAGTTCCATGCATGCGGCAGAAAGCCTGATTGGCAAACAGAATCATCTGATCTTGAAGCACGAAGTAGCCGTCGTTGATTTCCTCAACCAACGCCTTGTACCGCCGTTCGCCGGCAGCCAGTTCGGCGGTCCGAAGGTTTATTTTCCGCTCCAGGTTTTCGGCATGTTCCCGGAGGCTCCGCTCGTGCATCCGTTGAAAGTAGTCGGAAAAACGATGAATTGTATAGGCCAGGCAAACGTTGATCGGTTCCAGCGATTGGGCCAGGATGTCGTGGAGCCCGGAAACCGTTAGCCTCCTGATCACAATGAACCGGAAGAGTTCAAAGGCCCGCTGGACATCGGACAGGGGAAATCCGGCTGATAGACGTAGTATGGTGATGTAATTTATAAAATTTTCAATCCGGGTAAACCGGCAAGAACTCAGGACTTCATAATTGGCTTCAAAGGCTTCCGTGATGGTGCCGACCAGTTCGCCCCGGAAACGTTGCCGGTAGAACGATGACAGGGCTGAAATCTGCTCCACCCAGTCATCTATAATGACCTGCCGTTGTTCACGGAGCCATTGAAGGACCATCTGAGACGCAGGGCGGCAGGACTCAAGTGGAAGCAAGGCGTGGTCAAGGTCCGGCCCGGAAGTAACCCCGGAGACTGGGTGAGGCGGCATCACTACCTCCACCAAGATGAAAAGAAAAGGTACGGAGACTGGTTCATTGGAAATGGAAAATCAAAATTTAGATGTACCATATTTTACATCAGATGATCAACCTCCGGCAAAAATACAATCAGGGAATCGAGGCGATTAAATTGAATAACTTGTTGTTTTTGAACCAATGTTATTGACTATAGGGGCAGGCGGACGCACGAATTTATTTAAATCGGTTTATTCAAACAGGCCCCACAGCGCAGCCTTGGCCCGAAACCACAAAGACAATGATTCCTACCTTGTCATTCCGAGCGAAGGTGAGGAATCTTAAGATTTCTCGCTTCGCTCGAAATGACAATAGAGGGCCAGTATTAGCGAGAATTCTTTTTTAATCAAAAACATCGGTCTTAATCCGGATGAGGCCCGACCGCCACGAAGAGGCGCTCACAAATGTTACGGTCAGGTGAATTTTTTGATGGTGGCTTGGTTTTCAACTAATTGTCACCATGCTGTCACAAACTTCGTTTATCTTCCCTTCAGTCCTGAAAGCTTTGGTCAGCGCATACCACCTGGCTATCACCCTATCTGAAAAAGAGGATAAAATGATGAATTTGGAAATTGTTCGGGAGAATGAGGAAATCGATTCCGACCGGGTTGGTTTTAATTTGTCCGCTCCTTCGGGAAGACCGTTGCACGATTGCTTTGACTCATTCCGTTCCGTCAACATAATTGCATTAGTAATTAACGAATATCATTTATTGGAATATCTTTACGGCCTTCAATTCATCAGAACTATAGAGGGAATTCTTAAAGAATCACTCCAGGCGGCGATAGCCCCCATCAACGACAAAACAAAAAGTGTCCTTGACATCCTGACGATGGTCAATGGGGAATACCTGATCCTGTTTCCCAATCCACCTGAAGAGGCCGTTAATTTGCCCGACGAAGCCTATGCTTTGAAAACAGGTATCCAAAACGAAATAAATAAAAAAGCCATCCAGTTGACCGGCCAGAAGATAGAGTTGGGGGCCGGGTATGCCGTGGTCATTAACTGTGACGATCGGCAAAAGAGAAAGAGAAGCTATTTGAAGGCCTTGAACGACGCCAGATGCCTGGGGCGCCGGAATCTTGATATAAATGAACTGAAAGTGGCTCATCAATTCCGGGAAATTTTGGACACAGGCCAAATAAGGGCCCATTACCAGCCTATTTTCGATATGGTCTCCGGTGGCATTATGGGCTGGGAGGCCTTGAGCCGAGGCCCGGAAGGGACGTCCTTTCATTCCCCCTTGATGCTGTTTGATTTGGCAGAACAACTGGGTCTCGTCTTTGCCCTGGAAAAGGTCTGCCGGGAAAAAGCGATCAGCAGATTGGGCCGGATATCCCACGAGGAAAAACTGTTCCTGAATATTCATCCGCGCACGGTTGTCGACCCCAGCTTCAGTCCCGGAAAGACTCTCGAGCTTATCACCCGCGTTGGCCTGACCCCGGAAAATGTGGTCTTTGAAATTACAGAGCGCCACAGCATAAAGGATTTTGCCCTGTTTCACCAGACTATTGATCATTATCGCAGCCAGGGGTTTAAGGTGGCCTTAGACGACATGGGGACAGGATATTCCGGTTTGTCCAACATTGCAGAGCTGAGGCCTGATTTCATCAAGATCGATATGTCCTTGGTCCGGGGGATCGATAGAAACCCGACCAAACGGGCATTGTTGGAAACATTCATTACTTTTGCCGACAAAATCGGCTCTAAAATCATCGCTGAAGGGATTGAAACGAAGGCTGAAGCAAGTTGTTTGATCGATATCGGGACTCACTTCGGCCAAGGTTTCTACCTGGGTACGCCGCAATACCCTAAGTCTGAGCTCAATTTCAATATGGAAGAAATCCGGCTGATCAACATGGAATCACTCGGGAGACTAACCTGTTCCGTTCCAATTGGACAACTAACAGAAATTGCAGAACCTATAGAGCCGACAGCGCCTGTCCGCTCTGCCCAGATTGCCTTTGAAAAGGATCGCACTCGGGCCAGCATTGTGGTGGCCGCGCAGGGAAAGCCGCTTGGTCTGATTATGGATTATCATCTGGGCCGAAAGTTATCCGGTCTTTATGGAGTTCCTCTCTATTATAACCGTCCGATTTCCCTAATCATGGATCCCAATCCACTGATAGTCGACAAAGTCACGCCTTTGGAACAAGTGGCTAAAATGGCCATGTCCCGGGATAAGTTGAAAACCTATGACGACATCATCGTCACCCAAAATGAACTCTTGCACGGGATAGTCTCCGTCCAAAAGATCCTCGATCATTTAGCCAAGGTAAATATCGAAATGGCCAAGGGGACAAACCCTCTCTCCGGCTTGCCTGGAAATGTAGCGATTGAAAGAGAACTGGAGAATCGGCTCAAGCAAGATCAGCCGTTCGCTCTGATCTACGCCGATCTCGACAATTTTAAGGTCTATAATGACACGTATGGGTTCAAAAAGGGAGATCAAATTATTTTGCTGACAGCCAAGATTTTGGACTGGGCCGGCAAACGGCATGGGCATCGTGATGATTTCCTGGCCCATATCGGGGGCGACGACTTTGTCCTGATTACTTCACC
>JADFYA010000086.1:0-4143 GCA_015233285.1 Deltaproteobacteria bacterium
TCCGTTTCAAAATTTGACCCGACGGATATGTTTGTTGATTATTTTCGCCGACTCATTGACGCGTTACCACAATTGCGGCCTGTCTTCTCGATAGATGATGTGCTGGCCCCGGAAGCCCCTGAGGCTGAAGAAACGGATCTCCTTACCTCTTATTCAGGGGAAGCGGCCTTAGATGTGCCGGAGGATGAAATCGAACGGCTGGTGTCAGGCGTGGATAGTGTATTCGATTCCTTAGCCGATACCCTGCCCATTAAGGGACCTCTTCCGGCCGAACAAACTATGACGACCAGACAACTGGCTGAAGTCACGGAAGACGAAATTGAACGGCTGGTTTCCAACGTGGATCTGGTTTTTGATGCCTTGGACGACATCGGGATCACACCCGGCCCCAATAAGCTACCTCATGCCGATGAAGAGACACAGACCCCGGTGGCCGTCATTACCACCCCGGAAGAAAAGGCCCCCATTCCCGACCAGGAACCGACCCCGGTGGCCGGGACGTATGCCGAATCGGTGGAAGAAGGACTCTGGCCACAAACCGAGGCGGCCGCTGAATCCAAAGCCACCACCACCCTGCGGGTGGACACCCTCAAAGTGGACACGCTTCTCGACAGGGTCGGTGAATTGGTCGTGACCCGGTCGAGTTTAGCCCATCTTACCCGCGACCTGAAAGATCTTATCCAGGGCCTAATCGGCGCCGGTAAGTTGGACAAGCAAGAAGTTAAAGAATTTCGGGATATTAATTTCAAGCTTTCGGAGTCATCCATCTCCCTGGGCCGGGTCACGGGCGACCTGCAAACGGAAGTGATGAAAATTCGGATGGTCCGGGTAGGGATATTATTCAACCGGTTCCGCCGGTTGGTCCGAGATCAGGCCGCGGACTTGGGGAAAGAGGTAATCCTCAAAATACTTGGCGAAGACACTGAGTTGGATAAGCGAGTGGTGGAACAGATGTCCGACCCGCTGGCTCATATTTTGCGCAATTGCCTGGTCCACGGCTTAGAGACACCGGCCCAACGGAAAAAACTGGGAAAACCTGAGACCGGCCAGGTCACCCTGCAGGCCTATCACGAATCCAACCATGTCGTCATTGAAGTCCAGGATGATGGTCACGGCATCGACACCGAGGCAATCCGGACGGCTGTAGTCAAGAAACGGCTGGTTTCAGCCACCGAGGCCAAGAAGCTCACCTCGAAAGATCTGATTGACTATATCTTTATTCCTGGTATTTCAGCGGCTAAAGTCATTAGTCAGGCCGCCGGCCGGGGTGTCGGGATGGACGTAGTCAAGGAAAATGTGAAGAGATTAGGTGGTGATATAGAGGTCTTTACCACTCCGAATGTGGGGACCAGATTCATTATCAGAATCCCCCTCACCCTGGCCATCATTCAGGCTTTGGTGGTCAAAGTCAAAAATGACGTGTTTACTATTCCGCTAAGCGCGGTGGATGAAACCATTCGAATTAGCCGAGAAGACATCAAGCGAATCGAGGGTATTGAAGTAATCCACCTCAGAGATACAACCATCCCGCTGATCTATCTGGCCCAGGAATTCCATCTCAACAACGGCGGCGGCCCTCCGGAAAGAGCCTTTGTCGTCATTACCTCTGCCGGATTCAAGGAAGTGGGGCTGGTCGTGGACGAGTTCATCGGGCAATGGGAAGTGGTGATCAAGCCATTGGGAGAGCTGCCTTACGATAATCAGAGTTTTTCGGGAGCGACTGTTCTGGGTGACGGGAGAATCTCGCTCATCATCGACGTCAATGCCCTAGTCAACGTATTCAAGACCAAAGAAAAAGGCCGGCAGATGCCCCCTCTCCAATAATCAGCACCCAGCACCAAGTAACCCGCAACCCCTAAGGCAAAATTTAACTGTGGCCACAATCATCAGTATCATCAACCAAAAAGGCGGAGTGGGCAAGACCACCACCACGGTCAATCTGGGCGCCAGTCTGGCTGCTCTGGAAAAACGGGTGCTGCTGGTCGGCAATGACGCCCAATGCGGTCTGGCCGCCTCATTTGGTTTGGCCAAACACCCGCGCCGGGCTGGGCTTTACAATGTCTTAATGGGCGAAGTTCATCTTGAACAGGCTATTCGAAAAACCGCACTGAGCTATTTGGATGTCATAACCTGCAATGTTCTGATCCAGGAAGAAGAGACCCGCTTGCAGGAGCATGTCGGGACCAACCTTCAATTTCAAAAGAGCATTCTTCAGTCCGTGGCCGGCCGATACGACTACGTGTTAATAGATTGCCCCCCATCCATGGGGCCGTTAACCATATCCGGCTTGATCGCGGCCGATTCTTTCCTGACCCCGGTGCAATGTGAATTATTCTCCATCAGCACGGTGGGCCGGGTCTCCCGAACAGCTAAGCTCGTTAAGGACAAATATAATCCGGCCCTGAAGATAGCCGGCTTTTTGCTGACCATGGTCAACCCGCATGCCGCCCTGACCGAAAAAATTATTGAGCAATTCAGGGCCATGCTCCGGGACAAAGTCTTCCAAACAATCATCCCCAGAGACGAACGGTTGTCCGAGATCCCTCATCACGGGCGCCCAATTATTATGTTTGACATTTATAGCCCGGGCGCTCAGGCGTATCTGCGCTTGGCCGCGGAAATACTTGCAAAGAATAAATCGCCCCAAAGCGATCCCGGCAAAGGTAACTTGACCTGATGGCTGAACAAAAAGGTTTTGACGGTACATTTAAGAATATTAGTTTACCTGACCTGATCCAAATGACCTGCCTGGCCGAGATGACCATGACCATCCAGGTGGCGGACCAGGATAGGCAAGGATTAATTTTTATCCAGAACGGTGCCGTCATCCATGCCTATACCAGTGATAAATTAGTGGGTGAAGAGGCCCTGTATAACATTCTGTCATGGCGTCGGGGCAAGTTTGAAACCCTGATCAAACCCTGGTCTGGGGAACCATCCATAGACAAAAATTGGATGTTCCTGATTATTGAAGCCACCCGGCGGCTTGATGAACGGGACCTGGACGAAAATGATAAGGGATGGAGCGAAGAGCCGTCAGCCTCTACCTTAGCTCAACTAGCTGACATAGATGAGATTCTTGGTGCAACCAGCCAATCGGACCCCCCACCCGAGACAAAGCCGGCTGGAGATAAACTGCCTGGCCTGACCAGGGTGGTTATTGTTGACGATTCTGCCTTGATGTGCAAGATGCTGAAGGAGGCCCTGGAGTCCGATGGTACGGTCAGGGTGGTGGGCATAGCCAAGAACGGTCGGGAGGCGCTGGATAAAATTGAGCAGTTAAAGCCGGATGTGATTACCCTGGATGTCAACATGCCGGTGATGAGCGGTGACACCACCTTGAAATATGTTATGATAACCTGCCCCTGTCCCGTGATTATCATTAGCGGGTTCGTGAAAGGCACACCGGAGAGAATTTTCGAGTTCCTGTGCCTGGGTGCTGTAGATTTTCTTTTTAAGCCCAGAGAAGGAGAAGATCGGGCCACCTTGGGGCATCGCTTGATCAAAAAAGCCAAAGACGCGTCTTTCTCCAAGGGGCGTGGCTTTCGGCGGATTCGCCAGCCGAATTTGGTCAATAAGCCGGACTTGACACCGGCATCAAAAAAGCCCGCCGGACAACTCGCCGTGCTGGCTTTCCCAGCCGGAGGATATCAAGAAATCATCAGATTACTCCCAACACTTCCTCCAGATCTCAAAATGGGTCTGGTGGCGTGTCTGGATATGGATAACGAATTCATTGATATTTTTGTAGATTACTTGAACAAGCGAAGCCTTATCTCCATCCAGAAGGCGCATGACCGGGCGCCGCTCTTAGAAGGTGTATGTTATGTCGCGCCCAACGGATTCATGGCCACAGTGGTGGAAACTATGGGATCAAATGTTATTGCGCTACGGGAGAAGACGGCCGCCACTTCGGAGATGTCTCTAAACAGCCTGCTAAATTCAGCGGCCAGCGCCTACTCCGATAAGATGGTCGGCATTTACCTGGCCGGGCGAAGCGGCAACCTGGTGGAAGGCTTGGGCGCAATTTCTGCCAAAGGAGGCCAGGCCCTGGCCGTAACTGCGGACACCTCTCCTTCCAACACCTGCCCCTCGGCAGACCAGACCTCGGGATTGATCTCCACTCATGCCTTGGCTGACTAT
>JADFYA010000086.1:4179-9907 GCA_015233285.1 Deltaproteobacteria bacterium
CACCCCTGGTCCATCTCAGGAAGGCGGCCAGGGCGACGAAATCAACCATAGGCTTATCCGGCGAAGACGTGTTGACCACCATGTCAAAGTTAAATGGATCATTCCAATCGGACTTTGACATCAGCCTGGTCATGGCGCTGTGGTCGGTGTCTCCCCCGGTTAAAGGCCGGCCGGCCCCGATCCCTTTAGCCCAATGGGCTTTCATAATCTCTTTGATCCGTTCCGATGGTTCTGAAACCAGACGGGCGTGATAGGCCGTAGGGTGTTTAGCCAGGATCCGATTCGCCACCCGGCCGACTATGACACCGTCACCTTTCTCACCCAATTCGCTAACAACTTTATCCATCATCTCCAGGTACTGGTCAAACCCGTCCTTGCCCCGGCCATGATTCTGTTTCGGGCCTGGTCCTTTCCTGCGGCCGGCCGGGAGAGCCTGCCGGATGGCCGACCTTTCGATATCCCGCTTGTCATACACCGGAATATCCAGCTTTTCACCCAACGCCTGGGCAAAGACCGACTCTCCCCCGCCGACCTGCCTTGAAACCGTAACCACGTTTCCCTGCCCTGAGCCGCCATAAGATCTTGAAAAATTATTATCGACCACGGCCACAAGCAACTCGGCCAGGATCTCCAGACTGGTGCGGGAGGTGTTAATCGTCAGATCATACATGTCGGGTGTCGCCCGGTCGAGGCCAAAAAAATAAGATAGAAAAGCCTGCTGATGCTGTTCCATCTCAATCATATATTCCAGGATTTGGTCGGGATTAAGGTCCATGACCTGGGACATCCGATTGACCCGGTGCTCAAGTGGGGCAACCAGGCGCACATGCCACCCCGGGATTTCATCTCGCAACACCAGGGCCGTTTGGCGCCCCAAGACGACCATGTTTTGAGATACGACTCGTGACAGAATAGCTTCTTTGAGGTGAGAAACATAAAGCTGAGCCAAGACAGGTGACCTCAGCCGAGTCATGAATCTGGGAGCCTTCTCATCGAGCCGGCTTATGTCTCTAGCTTTTACCCCGATATCCTGGGCGATCCAGTGGATAAGCTGGTCATCAATCAAAGCCCAGCCAAGACGGTCGGCAATCATGCGACCCAGCTCTTGTTCTCCTGAGCCCAATTGGTAACTAATAGTTAGCACTTTCACAGACGCCTCCAAAACAACTGGCAAAAGTAGTGTTCTCACCCCGATAGGGAATTTTCGCGTTTTCTCCTTCTTCCGCGGCCCACAAGGTGCAATAGACCGCTGATTATAACATACCCATTTTGTAGCTTATCACAATACGACTGAAATATGCAAATCATTCTCCTCGGCCGAAAATGAACCGCGCGTCCCCCAAAAACCGCCTCACCCATTTTTACCCAGCCACAAAAAAACGATTGCTGCATAAAATGCCTTATGATATAGTAAAAAATATAAGTCTGCGCCTGAGATGTTTATTGACCACCAGGTCTTGTCAAATCACCTGCCTAGTCACGTGGATACTATTAGATTGGACTAACCATGGCCCTGATCAACCTTAAAAGCAAAGAAATTTACTGCAAAATAGTTTACTACGGTCCTGGGAGATCAGGTAAAACCAGCAATTTGATCTACATCTACAACTGTCTGCCCGAGCATCTCAGGAGCAACATGGTCAAGATTAACACGCGGGGAGACCGAACTCTGTATTTTGATTTCTTGCCGCTCCAACTGGGCACTTTTCAAGGCCTGGCGATTAAAATCCAACTTTACACCGTCCCCGGCCAGGTAAGATATAACGCCAGCCGGAAATTGGTCCTGCAAGGAGTGGACGGCGTGGTTTTCGTGGCCGATTCACTCAAGGTCAGACGCGGGCACAATGTCGAGAGCCTCAAGAACCTGAGAGAGAATCTGTGGGAAAAGCAGATCGACCTGGCCCAAATTCCCCTGGTCATGCAATACAACAAGCGGGATCTGGAGGAGGATGACGTCCCTCTGCTGCCCATCCAGGTGATGGACGTGGACCTGAACGCCGACCTGAAATCTCCCGCCTTTGAATGCAGCGCCCTAAACGGCAACGGAGTATTTGAGACCCTACGCCAAATATGTAAAATGACCGTCAAAGATGTCTCATTAAAACTGATGAAAAAAATGCAAAAGACTCTTGATACCTGATAGCGGCGGGATATTAGACGGTTGATTCACCCGGAAGGGTGACCTTTCCCTGTGTCGCTTATGATTCTTCATCGCCGTCATACTTCATGGTCAATCCAAATTAGTCAATCCCCGCCGGCAAAACCTCTCCCACGGTCAAGAGTTTAAGTCCATGCTGGTTGCTCGTTGCTGGTTCCTGGTTGCCGGTTTCTCGTTGCTTTTATTTTTGTGGCGGGAGGGCGGCCGACTGGATGGGGTGATACATATCAGCCCGGCGGCGGGGGAGAAAATAGCCCATGGTCTGCTTGCGGACAGCCAGGAATGTTTCCGCCTTCAACTCGGCGGTCAGGATATGATCCCCGTAACCCGTCCACTCAGCCAGTATTCTGCCTTTGGGGTCTAGGATAAAGGCCACTCCGGGAAAGATCAAGCCATTGTGGTTGTCCCCGGATTGATTGAGGGCCACCAGGAAGACGCTATTATCATAGGCCCGAGCCGGGAGGTAGCGGAGCCATCGGGCCAGCCTGTCCGGGGGAGCCTCACCGGGAGAGGCATGAGGCACCAGCAGGACCTCGGCCCCTTGTAAGGCGTAGATCGTGCTTAATTCGGGGAAGTGTCCTTCGTAACACAGCAAAATTCCGTAAATGACGTCCGAAACAGCGGCTGTCTGGAGTTCATCTCCGGGGGTGAACAGCCTTTGCTCCATTGGACTGAGGTGTGTCTTGCGGTAAACGGCCAGAGACCCGGTCGGAGAGACTACTACTTGAGAGACAAAATGATGATTTAAGGGCCCCCGTTCCACCAATCCGGCCACAACGGCCAGGTTGTAACGCCGGGCCATACCAAGCAAGTGGTCGGTGGACGGGCCGGGGATTGGTTCGGCCTCCCGGAGGAGATCGGGATGAAGACTATACCCGGTAACGGCCAATTCCGGGAAACAAACCAGTTCCACCCGGGCCGCGGCGGCCCGGCTCAAAAGATGGTCCATTCTGGCCAGGTTTGCCGGCTTATCGCCCACCAGCGAAGTCATGGAAACGGCCGCGATGGTCAGGTCATGCATATTGACTCCTTTGCCTCCAGCGGTCTTTTGCGGCCTCAGGGAGGAGCGCCGCCCGCCCATCCAAGTCCGACGATTAGCAAGATGGTGCTTTGCGGGATTACCGGTATAACAGAACACATGGTTACGGTCAAAGGAAAAATGCTTGTCCCATCGGTCCTTTCTTGACCCGTCAGCCAGGGATTTAGGATTTTTTTCTTGACAATTGTCTTTCCTCAAGCTATTAATTTTAGCTCGATGGCCTGGCGAAAAAGGCGAGTCAAGGACTTCTATGGTTGATAGCTACGGTCCTTGAACTCGGTGACTTCCCTTGGCTGTACCCTTAAGCAATATTGTAGGGTTGAGAAATGAGGGTCTAGTGCTGGACCCTTTAAATTGAGACAAACATAGGAGGTGGACTCGAATGCCAAACATTGAATTCAAAGGAAATACCTATGAAGTCGACGAAGACGGTTTCCTGGCTGATCCCGCATCATGGGACTGGAGCTTCGCCGAGTACGTGGCCGACCTGGAAGGTATCAAAGATATAACCGACGAACACCGAAAAGTTATAGAATACCTGCAGGACTACTACAAGAAGAACGGTATTGCCCCCATGGTTCGGATCATGACCAAAGTTACCGGCTACAAACTCAAATACATCTATGAGTTGTTCCCGTCTGGACCGGGCAAGGGTGCCTGTAAGATGGCCGGGCTCTCCAAACCCACCGGATGTGTCTAATCTAAGCCGAACCCCGAAAGATTTTTGAAGCATTCCTGTCCGGGGACTAGTGCCCCGGACAAACTTTTTTTGCCACAATTATCAATGATACTGTATAATTACGGATTCGCCCATCAAACGCTTAAACCAGACCGGCCCTATCTATTTCTGCTTTTCCCCTCCCACCAGCCAGGCACATCTTTTTCTTATAGAATCTACTTATGCTGGTTTAGACGCCATGACTTCACGATTCCCAATCCTCTGAACCCAAAGTAGTGTTATGAGCTTACCGGCGCTATCATTTCAAATTGAATCATTAGGATTTTCCGCAATCGATTTCAGACTCCAAAGAATTTTGATCGGGGTGAAATATCTCAACATCTAAGGCACCGGGCCGATTAACCCGGCTCATCATTACCTGGATGTTTATCAGCCTCAGCTTTGGGGTCAGTTATGGCTCGGCCAGTCACGGCGGCCGGCCGGCAGCCGGAGAGGACTTCCCCGAACTAACCTTTCCCGCACCGCTTTCATCCATTGATACAGACTACTTAGGTGTCACCCCGCCCCGCTTTTCACTGGTTCGAATAAAGTCCGACCTTGTCATGGTTTTGATCATCCATCCAGGCTGCCCCTCCAGTGTGGCCCAAGCAAAAATGATCGTCCAAGCCTGGCCGAGCCTGCCCCCTGCAGTTTCGTCCGGCAAAAAATTTAGAGCCCTGGCCGTGGCGATAGGATGCAGCCAAAAAGAGGCCGCTCAGTTCATGGGCCAAACCGGGTTTCCTTTTCCTGTGATCGCGGACCTTGACGGTCACGTATGGAAGAGTCTGCCTGGGAAACTACCTCAGATAATTTTGGTGAGACACCGGGAAGGCGGAAAGGGATTAGTCATGTTTGCCTCAGCCGGAGCGGCCCTGGGGCCGGAACAATTGGCTGCGACAATTACGGCCGCGGCTGAGGCCCCGGTCGAGGAAGTGGCCAGGCTGAAATCCGGGCGGACGGAAGGTGCCCTAGACGACGATCCGGATCAGGAGGTCAAGGTCTCCCAGAAAGCTTTGGCCGCGGCGCTGGAGGAGTTTAGCCCCGGTAAATATAGGCTGGAGGCGGTGAGTTTGCCTGGGCGGCGGTGGGCCTACCTGGCCTGGCCGGCCCAACCGGGATCGCCCCCGGAGCTCCTGGCCTTAGGACTGGCCCGTCCGGCCCTCTGTGCCGGGTCGCCTGCGGTGAAATTGGTGGTGGTGATTGACCGGCAAGGAAAGATAGTGCATCTTAGGGCCGGGAAACTCTATTCCGACCAGGGGACACCTCTGACGGCGGAGGAAGTTACCCGGCTGAAAAAATTCTTCCTGGGCCGGAGAATGGGCCGAGACCAGGCTTTCCAGCCGGAACATGGAGGGGGAGCAGGATCAAAAGTGACCGCCTTCCAGATTAATCTGGGGCTAGCCACCTTGACCAGCGATGATTTGCCTTACCTGGCCAAAATGGGACTGCTCCATGTTGGACTCAAAGATGAAACAACCACAGATAGTAATGGGCCTCCGGGATCATCCAGGCCGGGCCGGGAGACTCAAATGACACCCTTCGGCGTCAAAAATTGGGACTGGGTGGATCCCCCTGATTGAAATGCCGGGCCCGAGCCGGGAGATGACTTCCACCCCATCATTTTTCGGGCGTCAGGCCGGGCTGGGGGCACTATATTCGACCTCCGGGGCCGAGGTCGGCGGGGTCGGAAGACTGGCCACATCCGGAAAATTCATGACCATGGTCTTGATCTCTTTTTCAAACATAACCATGATTTTTTTTGAGTCAATAACCTTGGTGACAAAGCCCAGCCCAAATTTGACGTGATCGATGG
>JADFYA010000086.1:9942-11452 GCA_015233285.1 Deltaproteobacteria bacterium
TCATGGAGTAAGGGCTGGCCGGCGATTCCGGAGTCAGCCGATCCTTCAGTTCCTGCCATTGAAGCAAAGTTTGAGATTCCGGGCCGGGAACACGCCGTTCTTCTTTCTTTACTCTCTTCACCTTTTTCTCAGTTGTGGTCTTTTGTCCTGGAGGAAGATGGAAATTATGTTGGCCGCCACAAGTCAGGCAGACAACTCGCTTAACCACACCCTCATCCATGGCCACAACCCGATGGTTGGTCACCAGCTTGCACTTGGTGCAATAACCGTCAATCTCCGAAGTAACCCCGATCTCTTTTTTCATTAAAATCTCCGAGAAACGTAGTCCGCGGGCACTCAGCCCCGCGGGGCCGCCCTCAAGTGGTTATCAAAAGCAAAAAGAACCGGGCTCCCAAAGTCTGGTGTCTATGTCCCGGTTGACTTTTTGACAATACCACTTTTTGCCCCAACCGTCAATCGCTTCCCGTTAATTATGATCATAGTTGTTTAGTATAGTTAATAAAACACGGCCTAATAGAATGGCGGCAGCCTTTGCAGGTTGTTTGCATCTGGTGACTCGTTTTTTTGAGAATGATCACCAGGTCATCCGGACATTGACGCCGGATTGGTGGAGAGATTCTTTGATTTGCCGAATGGTGTATTTCCCGTAATGGGTCATGGAGGCGATCAGGGCGGCATCGGCCCTGGCCGTAGTCAGCACTTCCTTGATATGTTCAATGGTTCCGGCGCCGCCTGAGGCAATGACCGGGATGTTGACATTGGTCGAGATTAACTCGGTCAGCGTCAACTCGTACCCGGCCTGGGTGCCGTCGGCATCGATGGAATTAAGACAGATCTCTCCCGCGCCCAGCCGTTCCGCCTCCCTGGCCCACCACAGGGCATCGATGCCCATGTACGTCCGGCCACCATTGATGACCATTTCGTAACCCGAGGGGATCTTATCACTTACCGGGACCTTCTTGACGTCCATGCCCAAGACGATGCACTGGTTCCCAAAGGCTTCAGCCCCGGCTGAAATAATCTCCGGGTTATTCACGGCAGCCGAGTTGACACTGACCTTTTCGGCCCCGGCTAAGAGGACCTCCCGCATGTCCTCTATAGTCCTGATTCCGCCACCCACGGAAAAGGGGATGAAAATCTCTTCGGCCACCCGCCGGACGACCTCGATCATGATATTCCGGCGGTCACTGGACGCTGTGATATCGTAAAAGACCAGTTCGTCCGCGCCCTCTTCATAATAGAACCGGGCCATCTCCACCGGGTCCCCAATGTCCACATTACCTTTGAATTTGATTCCTTTGGTTGTCTTTCCATCCCTAACATCCAGGCATGGGATAATCCGTCGGCTTAGCATGGCACCTCCCGTGGGTCTAACTCGAAATTTTAGGTGGAACAAATCTGCATAAATTTCGTTGCGGCCAATTTTCAGGGCTAAAGAAAACCTGAGTTCGACGAGTATGCTAAGCGATTAGCATCAAAGACCATGATTCAATCCACAGATTACACCGAT
>JADFYA010000087.1 GCA_015233285.1 Deltaproteobacteria bacterium
TTGGCCATTATCTTCCTGAAGGGGTTGTATAAGGGCTTTGTCAGGGAGGGATGCGGCCTGGCGGGGCTGGTGTTTGGGTTTTGGGCCGGATGTGCTCATTATCCTGAGATAAGCCCCCTTTTGAAAGGTGTCATTGAGACTTCATCTTACCGGGATATGGCGGCTTTTTTGATTTTGTTTTTTGGCAGCCTGGTCTTGTTTTCCATTCTGGGTTTGATGGTGAAGCGGCTTATCAACGTTTCGTCCTTAAGAGGGCTGGATACTCTTTTGGGCGGATTACTGGGGTTGGTTAAGGGCGTGTTGGTCCTGGTCGTTTTAACCTTGATCCTGATTTCCTTTTTGCCGCCGCGATCTCCTCTGCTGGGCCGCTCCCAGTCGGTGCCATATCTGGTCAAGGTATCCGGTCTGATCGCGTCGATAGTCCCGGATAAGTTGAAAAAATCATATCAGGATAATGAAAAGAATTTGATCGAGAACTGGAAAAAAACTCCCCTGAAAGTGGGGAAATGATATGTCGCAACACGATACGGTGCGGGGCCTGGAGGAATTGTTCCAACTGGTCGGGCGGCTCCGGGCGGAGGATGGCTGCCCCTGGGATAAGGTCCAAACTCCCTCGACAATCAAAAATTATCTGCTGGAAGAAGCCTTTGAGCTGGCTGAAGCGGTTGAGGCCGGTGATCGGGAAGGTATTGAGGAAGAGCTGGGCGACCTGCTTTTTCAGGTCGTGTTCCTGACTTTTTTGCTTCAGGAACAGTGGAGTTTATCCCTGGCTGAGGCCCTGCTGGGGGTCAAAACCAAGATGATCCGGAGGCATCCTCATATTTTTGGCGATGTGACGGTGGACGGCGTGGCTGAGGTAAAGAGGAACTGGACCAAGATCAAAGCCGAAGAGAAATCTGGTAAAAACAACGGCCGAATTTTGGACCGGGTCCCCAAGAACCTCCCACCTCTAATGCGGGCTCACCGGTTGTCGGAAAGAGCGGCCGGCGTTGGATTTGACTGGGCTAGTGCCGCCCAGGTAATGGAAAAATTGGATGAAGAGGTGGCGGAACTGAAAGAAGCCATGTCCACCAACGGGCCTAAAGAACGCATTGAGGATGAACTGGGCGACGTGCTGTTCACCCTGGTCAACCTGGCCCGATTCCACGGCCTGACCGCCCATAATGCCTTGCTCAAAACCACGCTCAAGTTCGTCCACCGGTTTAACCGGGTGGAAGATGAACTGAAGCGCCAGGGGAAAGAACCGAGAACCGCGGGAATGGCCGAGATGGATCGATTATGGGATCAGGTCAAGAAAGAACCAGTATCAAGCGAATCGGATTAGCAATCAGGCGATGAGCCGACGCCGGATACCAGGTGCCGTCTCATCTTTAAACTAAATCAATTGGTGAAATAAATACCTCTGCGGCAAATTATGGATGAAGTCAATCTTCCGGATCTGGAACTTACTCTTGAGTATCATTTTAAAGATCCTCAGCTTCTAGATCAGTCATTGTGCCACCGCTCGTTTGTCAATGAGAACCCCGGAATGGGGCTTAGGGATAACGAGCTGCTGGAATTTCTAGGCGACGCTGTTTTGGAATTGGCCATTAGAAGTCTTTTGATGAGTTCTTTTCCGATGGCCAAAGAGGGTGAATTGACTAAGATCAAATCTTCCCTGGTCAATGAAGCGTCGCTCGCCATGCTGGCCAGGGATTTAAATCTGGGGAAATATCTTAAGTTGGGCCGCGGGGAGGAACTGACCCACGGCCGGGAAAAGGATTCCCTGCTGGCTGATTGCTTTGAGGCGGTGATTGGGGCGGTTTACCAGGATGGGGGATTGGACCCGGCCGAGCAGATGATTGAGGTTTTTTTTACCCCGTTGTTGGACCGGGCCCGCCCGCAGGAATTGGTTAAAGATTTTAAAACGATGTTGCAGGAACACTGCCAAGAGGTGTACAAGGAAACCCCTGATTACAACGTGGAAAGGGAGATCGGGCCGGATCACAATAAGACCTTTTTTGTCACTTTGAGCGTCCAAGGGAAAATATTGGCTCGGGGCCAGGGACGGTCTAAGAAAACGGCCGAACAAGCCGCGGCCCAAGAAGCACTCCAGGGTTTGGGTATAATAGTTTGAAGTTATTTATTATACCCATCTTTATCCCCCAATCCGGATGTCCTCACCAGTGCATTTTTTGCGATCAGTCAAGAATCACCGGACAGAAAGAAGAACCACGGGACACGGGCTGGATTCGAGACACCATCGAGCGGGGCCTAGCCTCCAACCGGATAAAACCTGGATTAGAGGTGGTTGTGGCCTTCTACGGAGGCAATTTTTCCGGGCTGACACTGGACCGGCAAGAACAACTGTTGCGGGAGGTCCAACCTTTCCGGCAGAACGGGCTGGTGGATTACATCCGCATATCCACGCGACCCGACGCCATCGACTCGCCCCGGTTGGCTTTTTTGAAGGAACGGGGAGTCAAGACGATTGAATTGGGCGTGCAGTCGCTCGACGACCAGGTGCTGGGCTTATCCGGCCGGGGGCACCCGGCGGCCACCGCAGTTGAAGCGGCGAAATTGATCAAACATTTCGGATTCAATCTGGGCATTCAGTTAATGACGGGTTTACCAGGGCAGGATCGGGACAGTGTCCGGCGGACTACGGCTGTGGTTATCTCGCTCGGGCCGGATTTGGTCCGCATCTATCCCACCCTGGTCATCAAAGACACGCCTCTGGCCCGCCTCTATAACCAGGGTCGATATCAGCCCCAGTCGCTGGACGAGGCCGTTGACCAGGCTGCGGAGATGGTGGCCGCGTTTGAATCCGCCGGTATTGCCGTGGCCCGGGTGGGATTGATGATCACCGAAGACATGATGAGTTCGGGCGCAATACTGGCCGGACCCTGGCACCCGGCCTTCGGTGATCTGGTCAAATCGCAATTACTAACCGACCGGATCATATCCGACGCAGCAGGCCGGGTTGATCGGGCCGTAGAAGTATCCGTCATGGCCCATCCGCGTGACGTGTCATTATTGACCGGTCATCAGCGGCGAGGATTGGGCCGGGTGCAACTTGCTCTGAACGCCGGCAAGGTGACGCTGAAGCCGACCGAAGAAGTTCCCGTGGGGTATCCTCATGTCATTTAAGTCAGGGTTCGTAGCCCTTATCGGCCCGCCCAATTCAGGCAAATCGACACTCCTGAATAACATCTTGGGCTGGAAACTGGCCATCACCTCGCCCAAGCCGCAGACCACCCGGAATCGTATTTTAGGGGTGAAGACGACACCTGAATACCAGGCTATTTTCCTGGATACTCCTGGTATGCACCGGTCCAATAATCCTTTAAACCAGGCCCTGGTGGCTGTGGCGGTGGAAGCCTTGGCCGAGGTGGACCTGGCCGTAGTCGTCATGGATGTGTTTTATCGCCGGGGTGATGCCTTAGAAGCAGTCATCACCAACCTGCAGAAGGTCAATACGCCGGTCATCCTGGCCCTCAATAAGGTCGACCTGGTCAAAAAACAAGAACTCCTGCCCATGCTCGAAGACCTGGCCACCCGGCGTCCCTGGGAGGCAGTGGTGCCCATTTCCGCCTTGACCGGTCTTCAGGTGGATGACTTGCTCCAAGAGGTGGCCGGGTTACTGCCGGAAGGCCCCCAGTATTATCCGGAAGACATGGACACGGACCAGACGGAGCGATTTATCGTCTCGGAACTAATCCGGGAACAGGTCTTTCTTAAGACTTTTGATGAAATTCCTTATTCCGCCGCGGTGATAATCGAGTCCTTCCGGGAAGATGAACAAAAAGGCATGATTTTCATAGAAGCCGTCATCCAGGTGGAGCGGGAATCCCAAAAGGGCATCGTTATCGGCAAACAAGGCCAAAAGCTAAAGACCATCGGTCAAGCCGCCAGAAAGGGCATCGAAACCTTGCTAGGCAGCCGGGTCTATCTGGGCCTGCACGTTAAAGTGGCCAAGAACTGGGCCAGTGATCCCAGGGCCCTCAAAAGGCTGATTACGGATAGTCAGAAGCCGGGCTAAAAATAATCTCCGGCCGGCGGGAAGGAGAATGATTATGCGGATCTTACTCACTGTCTTGTTCACTATTATAGCTCTGGAACTCGTAATCATGCCGTCTCCAGCGGTGGCAGGCCGGGCAGCCGAGAATGCCTTGAAACCAGTCGGCGGGTCGGTCACGGATGGAGGTATGGCGAAGGATAGTCAAAACCGGACGGGGCCGGTCCTCATGGCCTCTGCGGAGAAACCAACTGTGCCAATGGCAAAGGAGGGCGCGATGCTGGAACAAGTCTTGAAGAGCATTTCCTGGCTAGGACATGATTGTTTTTTGATCGCCGGCAAAAAGAATATCTACTTTGATCCATACCAGATCAACCCTGGTCCCACGGCCGACATTATTTTCATCTCTCATGAGCATTTTGATCACTGTTCGCCGGATGATGTGAAAAAGATTCAAGGTCCCCAGACGATTATCGTCACGGAAAAAGATTCGGCCAAGAAGCTCACGGGGAACATCAAGATCATGACGCCCGGCGATAAAATCACCATTGACGACGTGGTGGTGGAGGCGGTGCCGGCGTATAACACCGACAAGAATTTTCACCCCCAGTCAAATAAATGGCTGGGGTTTATTGTGACCGTTGACGGGGTTCGTATCTACCATGCCGGTGATACGGATTTCATCCCGGAAATGAAAGATTTTAAGGTCGACATCGCCTTTATCCCGGTCTCGGGCACTTATGTCATGGACGCGCCGGAAGGGATCAAGGCGGCCCTGGCCATTAACCCCAAGGTGGCCATCCCCATGCACTACGGGGCCATCGTTGGTAGTGAATCGGACGCCAAGGCTTTTGCGGAGGCATTACAAGGTAAGATCAGGGTGGAGATTTTAAAAAAGAAATAGCCCGAGGTGGGCCCGACCGGATGTTATGTCAAGAAGACGCAAGGACGCGATGTATATTGTTCTTGCGTCTTTTATTTTGTGGGAGATCGTTTTCCTGTCCGTTCGTTTCATCGGTGTTCATCCATCCTCTTGGGGTAAAGGCCCGGTGAGGAAACATCTTGGCACGTATATTGTATCCAGTACAGGTCAAGGCAACTCGACAGAAGTATCAAGGATGGCTCAAGGGCAAGTTTTTCTCGATGCAACATCGCTGGTCCTTGGATTCAATAAAGATTCACAACATCCTGATAGGGGCAAAAATTTCCTGGCCGGTCCGGAGGCGCGATCATCGCCACCTGTAAGATAGGCACTAACTGCCTGGCCTGAGGTCAAGAAAAGATTATAGCTCTGAGTTGCCGGCAACAGTCCCGGATGTTATTAAGATTATTAGTGCCAGCCAATGGCCCGGCCATCCAGGTCAGCACCAAGGAGGGCGCTGTTCCAGCCGGTCTTCCTCCACCAGCTTCTTCTAAGAAAGGGATGTCCATGGTTATCAACCTAGATGAATATCGCAAGCGAAAGATTGAAACGGAGTCTGCCCCACAACATGTCATCGAGCGGACCGGCATGGATGACCTCCAATTTTCCGGGGACCTGATTGCGCTTCACAGCTCTTCATTTCGCACTCTTGAAGATCTGGAAAAGATCCGTCCCGGGACCCCGGTTAGGACGACCACCCTTTTTCGGACTACAGATCACCGGTACGCCCTAAATATCCGGAGTTTCGTGATTGGCGTCCCGGACATGCCGGAATACAG
The DNA here is from genome assembly GCA_015233285.1 of Deltaproteobacteria bacterium. The sequence continues at coordinate 5,699 of JADFYA010000087.1, forward strand.
TTGGGCCGAACTTTATGATGATGCTGAAAGTGTTTATCATCGGTTGGACGGTGACGATATCTGTGAGCCATTGATTGTCCGGGCGGCAGAAATCGACGATAGTTTCAGAGAACTGTGCCTCAATTTACTCGCCTCCCCAACCCGGCGCATCGCCTCGGAAAAGGGGTAGATAGACCCTCTCGAACGTTTGGGTCTGGACGGACCATGGATATGGATATCGATCAAAAGAAGGAATTCTATAATTTGCTCAGCCGGATGACCAGCGAGGTGGAGAAGGTGCTGTCTCTCACGCTGGAAATCGGCCGGGCGATGGAAGATGAAAACCTTTCAAATCTGGGAAATCTGATCGATCGGCGGCAAGACAAGTTTGATTTGATGAATTCTATCTATCAGCAGGAGGTGTCCAGGCTGATTCAAGTATTTGAGGCTCTTCCTGGGTACCCTGAGCGGTTGACGGATGATCTATCTAAAGAAATTATCCGAAAGATCGGTGACTGCCGTGAGTTAATCAAGAAAATTAATGATCATGACAGCGCCAACCTGGCCTTGGCCCAAAAAAAGCGTCATGAGTTCAAGACGGCCATAAAAAGTGTCCGCGATAAACGTAAGACGGCAAGGACTTATGGCAAGATGTCGATGTCACATGATTTCAGAATATTCGACGACACAGCCTGATCCGGCCGTTGGTCTGAGAGAGGCGACCTGGTGGCCGGTCACTCGTTACCGGTTGTCTTCGGCGAGTAACCAGTAACAAGCAGCCGGCAACAGGTGCTTTCGGAAGCGTCACTTAAAGCCGCATCAAGTACATCTAAGTCAGGCTGGAAAGATCCTGAACTAGTCCACCGGGCCGGCTACGACCAGAATGACCAGGTCGGAGTTGCCGATGTTTTTTAAGGCGTGTAACGAGCCGGTCGGGATCCAAACGGCATCGAGTGGGCCGACCTGTCTGGTTTCATCATCTACAGTCATTTCTCCAGTCCCCTCCATGATCATGTAGATCTCTTCCATAGGGTCTACATGCCCTTCTATCGATTGCTCCGGCTCCAAGATGGCCAGGGCCAGGAATCCGATATCTTTAAGCGTCCTCCTGTCTAAGATCATCCTGGCGACGGCGCCGCGATGGGCCAGGTAGGTTGTAGCTAATACTTCTTCACTATTGACGTTTCTGACAATCATGCTCATCTCCTTATGGTTGTTATTCGCTCCGGCGCGACCTGCGGCTCCGGTCCTATTAAGACTTGAGTTCGGCGAGTTTTTTAAATTAAGTACAAGAAATATATCCACAGATTTCGCAGATTAACGCAGATGGAAAAGAGTCACAGATCTATTTTGGCCCTAATCTGCGCAAATCGGTGCAATCTGCGGATTGAATCATGGCCTTGATGATAATCGCTTAGCATACTCGTCGAACTCAGATATCACCGGGCGCTCAGCCGGGTCGGATGCCGTGGGATAACCAGTGATGACCTGGTCCGAATTCGGCCCCCGACGATTTTTTGACGGTGGTCAGGTCCGACGCAATTCCAATCTCGTGAAGTCCGGGTTGAATGAAAAAGAACAACACCGGGCAGCCTTCCGGCGCGACCCCAAAGCCAACGATTATCTCTCTGTCATTCCCCCGAATGTAATAAATCTTAAGATGTTCGGCTTGGCTCGAAACAGTAAGATGGAGCAGCGAAGCTTATTTAATCAAGCCGAATGCCGGGATGGCACATCAATTGCTTGTAAGCAAACAAGAGTATTTATTTACCGCCGACGGCCAGGGTGTCCGGTCCGGGCAGGCCGGCGAATCGGCATGAAATCCGGCTAACAAAGGGACAACGTTAATCATAACCATAGCGTCAAAGGAGTGTCGATATGAAAAGTCATTTTATCCCTCGGGCCCTGATCTTGGTCTTGGTGGTGTCGGCCATCTGCGCTACCATCCTGGGAATGGCCGGCTGCGGCGCCGGCGGTGCCTCTAGTGGTGGCGGCACGGAGCCGACTACCGGAAACACAATCCAATTAACCGTCATTCCAGATCAGATCAATGTGGTCACCGGAGGGTCGGCTTTGATCCAGGTATTGGTCTGGGACCCCACTGAAACCGACCCCACCAAGATTTACAAGAGCGGCGTGGTGGTGAATTTAACCGCATCCATGGGGACTTTGGGCGCGGCGTCCGTGACCACGGGTAGCAATGGTGCGGCCAGCACTACTCTGACTCCCAAAGACACTAAGACCATCGGTAACGGCAAGGTAACGGCGTCCGTGGGTGGATCATATGTCTATGTCAACGTAGAATTTTATAAAACTTTATAGGGACATGGAGGAAGACCATGAACGCAATCAGACGTCATCCTTTGGAAGAGGTCACCCCCAATACTTTTGAAACGGTCATGACCAGCGTGGCGGTATTGGCGACGATCATCACTGCCGTCATTTTTTTTCTGGCCGGGTGCGGCGCCGGCGGTTCCGGGAGTTCCGGTGTGAATCCGCCGGTGATAGTCCCCAACGTCGTGGTCAATCCCAGCGCTGTTACTTTGGGCACCGGTGAATCATACACGTTTAACGCCAGCGGCGGGAAGACGACGGTCACCTGGTCCTTAAGCGACACGACCATGGGCACCATTACGGCTACGGCTCGATCCTGCGTCTACACCGCACCCACCTCCAAAATCGGGACGGTGATGTTGACCTGTACCCCGGCAGAGACCAACGGCGCGGCCGGGTTCGCAGTAATTACCGTGACCGGGGTTTACATCTTGGAAGGCGCTACCTTCTCCATGTCCAGCGGGACAACCCACACTTTTAGCGCCCGCGGCGGGAAAGGGCCCTATCTGTGGTCTTCCAGCGACGGGACCGTCGGCCAATTTGTCGATCCCAGATCAGGAACTTTTCAGGCCTTCAAGCCCGGCACCTGTACGGTTCAGGTTAAGGACCTGTACACCGGGAGCCTGTCCGCAACTTGTACCGTCACGATTTCGTCTAATATGGTCGTTTCACCATCCAGTCTGACGGTGACTAAAGGCGCTGTTTATAACAATTTCTATGTCTCCGGAGGTACGCCGCCCTATACTTGGGAGAGTGCCGATACCAGTGTGGCCACCATTACGCCTTTCCCCAATGACACGACGCACGCCACCCTGCAAGCGTCGGCCGCGATCACGGCGTCAACTACGGTTACGACAACCATCACCGTTCGCGACGTGTACACGGCCAGTGCCACGGCTGCGATCACGGTCAAGGATGCCGTGCTGCAGGTTTACCCTAAAGATCCATCCATCGCCTATGGCAGCGCCGCGGTGACGTTTCAGGTTAGCGGCGGCACTGCCCCGTACACCTGGGTATTAAGCGTTAATACGCTGGGCACGCTGAGCGCGGTGGGCTCAGATACATCCCTGATTAAGTATACCCCGCCGGCTCAGCATCAGAGCACCTCGGCGACTGATTCGGTCACCCTCACGGTCGTGGACGTGAACAACAATCAGACGACATCCAAGATTACTTTGACTCAGCCATTCATCCAAATCTATCCCACAAGCATCAGTTTGACCCAAGATGCGGCACCTTACACCTTTTTTGCCTATGGCGGCGTGAAACCATATACCTGGACCATCGACAACCTGTCCGTCGGGTCGGTTGCGGCGGATCCTAATGACAGCAGCCTGGGTATTTTCACCCCGCGCAGTCCCGGCACGGGCAACATCACGGTCAAGGACGCCAATAATAATCAGTCCACCGGTACGGTCACAGTGACCTTGGTGGCCAATCCTTTGACGGTCTCTCCGGCAACTCTGACCATAGCCCCTACGGAAACGTATCTCTTCAATGCCGTCGGTGGGACGCCTCCTTATTCCTGGACCGTAAACGACACTCACCTGGGTTCGGTTACCACAGGCTCGGATACTTCCCAAGCCACCTTCAACGCATTTAACCCTGGCTCGGTTATCCTGACTTGTGTGGATAAGATCAAAGGCTCGGCGGTGGCCAGTATTACGGTGACGAATCCAGCCGGAAGCGTGCCGCAAATTTACCCGGCCTCTTTAGTGATCAAAGTGGGCGCCACATATGGCTTGTTCGCTTACGGCGGCTTCCCTCCATATGTCTGGTCGGCTAACAACGTCACCATCGGTACGGTGGCGATTACAAGTGCCACGGACACGTCCCGAGCCACCTTTACGGCCGTGGCTGCAGGTGTGGTCATTATCCGGGTGTTCGACGCCCGCAATACGGCCGGCTTCACTTGCACTATTACAGTTATCCCGTAGTCGAGCCCGGATATCCATTATCCTGGTATGATGTCAACAAACACAATAAACCGGGTCGTCCATGAGGCGGCCCGGTCTATTTTAATATCGGCAATATCTTGGGGACCCGGTTGTGCTGACTACCTTTCCTGAACGCTGGACCCGGCATACTTTTTCCATGGTTCCGCCCGGCCGCCCAGATATTTGGACAGGAACACCTCGGCCCGGCCGAAAAAGTCGAGCCTGTTTTCAGGACGCACGAAGCCGTGCCCTTCGTCAGCGTAAACGACATACGACACCGGCAGCTTTTTCTGCCGCATAGCTGCCACTATTTGATCGGACTCAGCCACTTTTACCCTGGGATCATTAGCCCCCTGGCCCACCAACAGGGGAGCTTTGATTTCATCCACATGGAAAAGAGGGGAGATCCTTTGGTTCAGCGCCGCGTCCTTTTCCACATCCCCTATCCTTAACAACATCTGCTTCTTCATCGGTATCCAATAGGGTGGAATACTCTCCATCAGAGTTTTGACATTGGATGGCCCGACCATATCAACGCCGCAGGCATACAGTTGGGGCGTAAAGGTCAAACCGGCCAAAACGGCATAGCCCCCGTAACTACCGCCCATGATGGCGATCTGTTTTGGATCGGCCACTCCTGATTTGACGGCCCAATCCACGGCGTAGGTCAAATCGTGCTGCATGGCCCCGGTGCCCCATTGTCCGTTCCCGGCATTAAGGAATTTTTTGCCGAACCCATCGGATCCTCGAAAGTTTACCTGAAGCACGGCGTATCCCCGATTGGCCAGCCATTGGGTCTCTCCGTCGTAGCCCCAGTAATCCCGAGCCCAAGGCCCGCCATGAACGAGCAAGACCATCGGCCCCGGCTTGGCTTCTCCACCGGGCGGCAGGGTCAGGTAACTAACCAGGTTCAATCCGTCCCGGGATTTGATGACCACCGGGTTCATCTTGGTCAAAGTGTACTTTTCCAAGGCGGGCTTGTGGGTAAACAGGAACTCGGCCTTTTTGGTTTTGCTGTCATAGAGATAATAACTGTAAGGGGCATTATCCAGGTTGTAGGTGACAATCCATTTTCGCCTGGCCAGGTCCCGGCCGGCGATGCTCATTTCTCCGTCTTTGATTTTGGCCAGCGTCTCGAAGTCCGCCTTCAGACCCTGGTCCAAGACGGTCCATTTACGCTTCAGATAAATGAAGGATACGGCTTCAATCTCATGGGTGTCGTCGTTGATCATTACCTGACCCAAATCGGCCTGGTCATCGGCCATAATCGTCCGTAGCAGTTTACCGGTCCGGCCGTCAAGCTCAACCAGACGGGAGGTGTCCGACCCCACAGAAGTGGACAC
>JADFYA010000088.1 GCA_015233285.1 Deltaproteobacteria bacterium
GTTAACGCCACCAGCGAGGGAACGGCCGCGGCGGAATTCGGATTGATAACCATCACGACCGGAAAATTTTCGGAGTGGAACACCTTGAAGCCTAAATGAAACGATGCGCCGGCCGGGGTCAGGGCCGGAATGACCACCACAGGTTTGTCCGACCGGGTCAAAGTGAGCTGTCCGGTGACCTGGGGGGTGGAGGTGACGAGCTGCACCCAGGCGGTGCCGGCGGGAAATTTGGCCGGATCAAGGGTCAGAGGGACGCCGGGGGCGATGGACACGTTATAGGCGTAAGAGAGGATTGCCCCACTGGTGCTCCGCATCCAGTAACTAACCATCACGGGGGAACTGGTCGGGTTGGTGACTTTAATTGACGCCGCGTAATCGGAGACCACATGCCAGCCGGTAAAATACATGATGTTGTAGGTGTCGGCGGATACGTTGTAAGCGTCGGCGGATGGGGAGTCGGCCCGGGTCGTAGGCGCCGCCGTGATCAGGATTGAACCGCACAAAATGGCCATCAGACAAATCGTCCAGGGTCGTACGAATAAACTCTTCATTGTTTTCCTCCTCGGTAACTGTTTAGTTGCTTTCAGATTGCCGAAGGGCCAAGTGCGCATAGAGCGGATTGATACTAATTATCTGTATGATTACAAGGAACAACAAACCGCCGATCCCCCATTCGGATGAACGACATCACATGCCGCGCCCATAAAAAAAGCCCGTCTCCAAGCCAGAGCGCGGGCGCAAGATGTACATTCAACCGATGAGATGCACATTCCTTAGCAGCCCCGCTACCATATTCCCGGTTTGTGGGAACGTAGGTCGGAAGTTTTGCGTCCCACCCTTTCGGATGGTTTGCCCTTCAGGTTATTAAGTGTGTTGCCTCTTTATGTATTCAACAATCGTGCCAAACAACCAACATGTGGATATTACTGAACACAATTATCTATTCGGACTTATCTCCGGAAATTTTTGGGTTGGTTTTAACGATTATTACTAAATATAGTAATAAGTGTTTGGTTGCGGCGGCGGGTCAGCGAGATGGCCAGGGAGATTGCCTGATAACCCTGATTAAGCTGATTAGCGGCGGCGTTGCCGTTCCTTCGCTTTGAATAAAAAAGACTTCTGCTTTCATTTGAATCCTGCTAAGATGATCACAGATTTCAATCGTCATTATGGTGGCGAATGTTTTAGAAGGCAGATCAGAAGAGGTAAATAAACTCTTTCGAGAATTTAAAGACGACTTTCATTTTGGAAAAAAATGAACAAAAAAAATAAATATGACGCTGACGACCCGCTGTTTGATCAAAGACGCGGAGTTTTAAAAAACAAGCTCGGGATCACGGATAATGAAAAACTACAAGACATCGAAGCACAGCACCTTGTAGAAGCCTATGAACAAGCTGCCCTGGCGTATTCGGAGCGCCACGTCTTTGCAGAACAAGACATCCGTTATCTTCACAAATTGTTTCTAGGTCAGATTTATGATTGGGCGGGAAATTACAGATCGGTTGACCTGTCCTCTGAGGATATCCGCTACTGCCATGCGGCATTCATCACACAAAATATGCAAAAATTCTCAGATGAGCTGTCTAACATGACTCCCTTTCAAGCGGATTTTTCCAAGCAAGAAATCGTAAGCCGATTGGCTAAGATTCATGGAGAATTGATAATCATTCATCCTTTCAGAGACGGCAACGGACGGACAACCCGTCTGCTTTGTGACCTCCTATTGATGCAGGCAGAATATAACCCAGTCGATGCGGAACCTTTTTACAATGAGGAGTTCATAAAGAAATACCACAGCGCAATTCAAACACTATGGCATACCAACGATCATGCACCGCTTTTTAATTTGTTTGAGCCGATGGTTTCAAAGTAGTTGCCAAGTCATCACGCTGTTTCTCCTGCAACCTACGTATCTCTTTTTCGCACCCCTCAGCAGCTTTTTCCATGCCTTCCATTAAGACGCTGCCACGTACCGCCTTCAGGATCATGATCCGACGCTCTACCTCGTCTTTTTGTTCAAAGAATTTCATGGTATCTTTTCTCTTGAAAATTAACAGAAAATGGAAACAAAAAATATCTTATCAGAATTAACAGAAAACGGAAACAAAAAATCACCCCTCATCAATCCCCCTTCCCAGCTCCTCTGCCGTGATCCGGGCGTACTGCATCGAGTAGGCGGCGTTATTGTGCCCAAGCCGGCGCGGCACGGCGGCGACCATCTCTGAGTAGAAAATTCTGGCGTTTTTGCAATGATCTGATATAATGAGGTTGATCTTACCTTCCAAATACGGCAACTGCAAGCAAGGAGAAGCATGTTATGGGCGCTGTAAATTTACAAGTAGTTCTTGAAGATGAATTGTTTGAAAATAAACAAACCCTTCAAGAGCGGCAAGAAGAGGTCAGACGTGCTTTGATTATTAAAGGTTACGTTAATGGCAAACTAAGCACAAGGAAAGTGGCCAAAATGCTTGGGATGGGCTACGAGGAGGCGCAAGATTGGTTGGCAAATCAAGGCTTGGATACTTGGCGGGAATTACCACCCGATTTAGACGAAGCTGATCGAAAAAATATGCAAGACCTTATAAAAGAATTTAGCCCAACAGCTCATTTATAATATGAAAAAAGCCGTCTGCGATACTTCCGCTCTCATTCGTTTAAAAAGGGGTAAGGCATTAAACTGTCTGACGCAACTCTTTGACAAGCTTTACATTCCTATGGCGGTTAAAGACGAGTGCCTTGATGTAACGCTCTCCAAGATCATTCTAAATCCACCTTTTCAAATACACGATGTTCACCAAGTCCTTGATTTGGAAATAGATTTAGGAGAATTAGAAGCTGTTAGCTTGGCCATTGAATTGAATATTAAGCATGTCATTATAGATGATGATGCCGGATTCAGAGTAGCGTTACAAAGAAATCTTTTACCGGTATCTTCCGGTAGAATCTTGGTGGCGGCTAAAAAACTTAGTATTATTCACGCTGTTAAGCCAATTCTTAATACAATGAAAACCAACGGGGAATGTTTCAGCAACAAATCTTATTTAAAAATCCTCGAAGAAGCAGGCGAAATTTAAATCCCCCTCACCCCTCATCAATCCCCCTTCCCAACTCCTCTGCCATGACCCGGACATCCTGATGGCGCGTAGATCGCCTGATTTCACATCGTGTTGCCCAGTCGAACCTGGTGCGCCACATTTGATCTTATTCCGAGTCTTCTATAATAAAAGACATTGGAGAATTTAAAATATCCGTTAGTTGTTGCTTTAAAATCAGTATATCTTTTGTCGCGGTGATCCAGACGGTGTTCAGATTGACGCGATGATATTCATGAATTAAGTAATTACGCATGGTAGATATATCTATCCAGGGGACTTCGGGATAGTTAACTTTGAATTCAGCCGGAAGTTTAGTAACTGCTTCACCTATAATGGCTAACTGATATATGATCGCCCCCTGTTCTTTGAGGGAACCAAAAAAGACTTCTTTAGTCAACTCACCGGTAAAACTCTCAATCGCGTCGATGGCCTGCAAAATATGGTCGATGTATACCAGGGGGTCTTTTTTCATAGGACCGGAATTTGTTCTTCTAAGACATGTTGGCGAATGCGCGGAGAAATGGTGTCAAAAAAGCTAAGATCGACTCTGCAATCTAATTCTTTTTCTAATTCATTCTGTAAGTGCGCTAAATCAAAAAGAGATTTCTGGTTTTCCCCAAAATCAATCAGAAAGTCGATGTCGCTGTCCGGGCGGGCGTCACCACGAACGGTTGAGCCGAAAACAGCCGCCTTGACCACATCATTGCGCCGCAAAATGGGAACAGCTTTCTTTTTGATCTCTTCTAATGTCAGCCGAGAAGCCAAGTTGAAAGTCTCCCTAAAAAGATTAGAATTTAATTACGTCCTCAAAAGAATTATAACAAATGCCTTCAAAAAAAGCCAACCCTTTTTGCCGGCACATTTGGCCATGATTGATTGCTGATCTATGACGCTTGCGGGAAATCATCATCCCGGTTGACTGCTGAACTATAATTTCGCCGATTGGTCATGATTTCGCCGATTTTTTGATTGAACATGGTGCCGCCGGGGCGTAATCATGTTCAGATAATCAGTACAATCATAGTCAATCTGCGTAATCATAGTTCAGACGATGAGAGCCGGTGAAAATACTTGACATTCTCATTTGCAGCAGATAGCCTCACCTCCTGTTTTCATAAAAATCCCGAAAACATCTCCTTACGCCTCCACCGGTGGCACCAATGCCTCATCTTAACCTGAGTTCGACGAGTTTGCTAAGCGATTATCATTAAGGGCCATGATTCAATCCGCAGATTGCACCGATTTGCGCAGATTAGGGCCAAAACAAGTCTTTGGATCTTTTCCATCTGCGTAAATCTGAGAAATCTGCAGATACATTTCTGGTGCTTGATCCAAAAACTCGTCGAATTCAGGTCATCTCAGGCCGGACCGGCGTTGACCCCATATTCTCTGCGTGTCCAACACTGGAGGCTAGTTATGCCGCAAAACGAAGAAGGCCGAATCTCGATTCCGGATAGCGACAAAGAAAATACCGCCGGAATAGACCCCCCAAAAAACGATATCGGCAACAATCCGGGCCGCCCCGGCAAAACAAGAAAGTGGCTGCTTGAAGGGCTTGGCGCCGGGATAACCCTCTGGCTCTTGGCTCAGCTCGTCCCCTGGTCCAACATCAATCCCTGGTCTAAGCCGCCGGAGACCAAGACACAGGAGACCGGTGTCTCCATCCGCGGAAATGTCAGACCGGCCAATCCCGGCCGCGGAACCGGCAACCTCTATGCCCCGCCCCAAGAGCGATACGACACGCTGGTCAAAGAATTGGGCGTGACCCCGGCCGCCTTAAAGAATTTCTTTGAAATCATGAAGCACCGGCACGTCCCCCCGGACAAGCTGGATCACATCCTGCGGGAGATGGCGGAGCAGTACAAAAAACTCCAGCCAGACCCGGCAGCCGAAAAATCCGGCGATCCAAAGGCCGCGGCCCTTAGGGTACAGGCCGACCAGGCCGTGCAGCAGGGAGCTTTTGCCCTGGCGGAAGAGCTGCTCAACCAGGCCGGCCGGATAGATGAGAATGCGGCCGGAAGAATAAGTCATGCGCCGAAAAGAATGACGGATAGGGCTAATCTGCGGTTTCTGTCTGCGGCCGCCTCTAAGGCCGGAGCCGGGGATCTGAAGATGATCCGGCTGGACTATCGAGCCGCCGCGGATGACTATGCCCAGGCCGCCAAGCTCGTCCCAGCCGGCTCGGATTTGATCAAAGCCGCATATCTGAACCGGCAGGGGCAGGCCCTGTTACACGCCGGCAAGTCCCCCGAAGCGGAAGCCCCCCTAAAAGAGGCGATGGACATCAGGGACCGGCTGTTAAAGCCCAATGATCCCCGGATTGGCGAGTCTCTAAGCAACCTGGCCGCGCTGGATAGAGCCCAGGGGAAATATGCCCAGGCCGAGCCGCTCCTCAAACGGGCGTTGAAGATCATGGAGCAGGCCCTTGGGCCGGATCATCCCGACACGGCCGCGACCCTGACCAACCTGGCCCGGCTATATGAGTATCAAGGAAAATTTACCCAGGCCGAGCTGGTCTATCAACGGGATTTGAAGCTCACGGAGCAGGCCCTGGGCCCGGATCATCCCCGGTTGGCCGTGACCCTGAACAACCTGGCCGAGCTAGACCGGGCTCAGGGAAAGTATGACCAGGCCGAACCGCTCTATCAACGGGCCTTGAAGATCACGGAGAAAGCCCTGGGTCCGGATCATCCCCGGCTGGCCGCGACCCTGAACAACCTGGCCGGGCTGTACCAAACCCAGAAGAAGTACGACCAGGCCGAACCGCTCTATCAACGGTCGTTGAAGATCACGGAGAAGGTCTTGGGGCCGGATCATCCCGACACGGCCATGACCATGAACAACCTGGCCGCGCTATATTATGCCCGGAAAAAGTACGACCAGGCCGAGCCGTTATATCAACGGGCCTTGGAGATCAAAGAAAAAGCCCTGGGTCCGGAGCATCCCGATACGGCCACGAGCCTAAACAACCTGGCCGCGCTATACCAGGCCCAGGGAAAATACGCCCAGGCCGAGCCGCTCTATAAACGGGCTTTGGAGATCAAGGAGAAAGCCCTGGGCCCGGAGCATCCGGACACGGCCGGAGTCCGCAATAATTTGGCTAAGATTCAAGAATTGTCGGCCAAGGCGCAAAAGTGAAGCCGGATTCGCCGGGGCTATCGGGTTAATGAGGAAAGTAGCGGGGTCAACGGTATGCCGCGACCCAATCTCATTGACTTAAGATTCCGGTTTGGTTTTCGCATCACCCAGGGTCAGCGAAGCGCCACCCTGGGGATATGGTTACAATACGCACGGCACCCTTAAGTCAATGACATTGACAAGCAACAAGTAACCCGCCAAACCGGGCTAAATAAAATTCTTGCACTTTCGGGTGGGATAATATACGATATATATTGACTAATCAGTGGTGATTCGGTTGCCGGTTTTTTCAACAAATGACTGGCAATAAAGGGCGGTCTTTTCAAATTATGGAGGCTACGGGAACAATGCCAACGGCAAGAATCATTGAGCACGTTAAAGGAAGCGAGCTGCCGGCCGGCTTGCTGGAAAGGTTTGGTTTCTATCCAGATCAAACTTTTACCATTACCCTGGAAGATGAAGACGAAAATATGCCCCCGGAGGAAGCTTTCCGGCCGGAGTTCGTAGCGGAAATGGAACGGCGGGATAGAGAATATTTAGCAGGCAAATCTAATGGGACTATCTGCCGCACCAAAGAAGAAGACGATGCCTTCTTCGATTCTGTTTGGGGAAATGATGACTAAATATAACAAGTATTATGAAGATAATTTCAAGAAGGACCTAAAAAAATTGAGGTATAATTTTGATCTGCAAAAAAGGCTGCGGTGCAAAATAGATAAAATCTTAGAAGATCCCTATCATTATAAGACATTGCGTAACGTGCTTAAAAACCGGTGCCGTGTACACATTGGCAGTTTTGTTTTGATCTTTCGAGTGGTGGAAGAAAAAAATCTGGTTGTTTTTGAAGGTCTTAATCATCACGACGACGCCTACTAAACTCGATAGAAATTCGTCCGGTGCCCCGTCAACCCGCTCCCCGCTCCCCGCCGCATTTCCCAGGGCGTTGCCCCGGTCTAACCTAGAGCGCCCCGTTGGGGTTCAATCGGAATAGACCATTTATTAGAATCACATCCGATTATCCTGTCCCTTAAATCAATATATTACCTCCCCCATAAAAAAACCTGCCAATTCTGAGGCTGTCTGGATTTACCCGGCTTAAGCATATCGCCTCCGTTCACCCCGCCCGCCATGCCGAAAATTCTGGTGTTATCATGATAATCTGATATAATGTCCTTGATCTTAACCTGAGTTCGACTAGTATGCTAAGCGATTATCATCAAGGGCCATGATTCAATCCGCAGATTGCACCGATTTGCGCAGATCAGGGCCAAAATAGATTTGTGACTCTTTTCCATCTGCGTTTATCTGGGTAATCTGTGGATACATTTCTGGTAGTTAATTAAAAAAACTCGCCCAACTCAGGTTGATCCGACCTTTTTTCCGATGGTCCAAAAAATGCCGGGGAGCCACGCGGCCGTCGCCTACACCCAAACCGCTTTTGATCGCCTTGGGAGCGTAGCAAAAAACGGAACATGATGAAATCAACCAATAAAAAACAGGGGTTTGCCATTACTGCCCGCGATGCAAGCCGTTTTCTTGGGCCCCCAACTTCAGGTCGGAGGCCGCACAGAGCCTGGATCTGGGCCCTCCCGGCCGTCTGGGCGCTTGGAGTCGGGCTGGCATTGTGGTTGAACCTGGCTCATATTGACCGGGCGGTCACAGAGCTGATCCGCCTTTACCAGAACGAGGAACTGCTCGTTCAAAGCGCTATCTGGGGTGTGGTTTTGTTGTTGCTCGGAGTGGGCGCCTGGAAGGTCCAGCGCCGCGGGCGCGAGCGCGACCAGGCCCAAGAGGCCCTACAAGAGAGTGAACAGAGGTACCGGACACTCGTGGAGGACAGTTTCGACGGGATCTTTTTGCAGAAAGGAACCACGATAGTCTTCGCCAATAACCGTCTGCATGAAATACTCGGCTATGAACCGGAAGAGCTCATTGGCCGGGACCATTGGATCATATTTCACCCTGAAGACCAGCCAATGATTCGGGCCAGAACCCAGGCCCGCTTGAACGGGGAACCCCTAACGGATCGGTGTGAAGTCAGACTCCTGTCAAAACAAGGAACCGGGATCGATGGAGAAGTCAGGGCTAAGATATTCTCCTTTGAGGAAGAACCCGGCATTCAGGTCTGGGTCAGAGACATCAGCGAACAGAAGCGCTCAAAGGAGAAATTCCAGACCCTTATCGAAAACGTCCCGTTCGGAACGGTAATCATCCTGGAGGATGGAGCGCTGGGCTATTGTAGCCCTCAGGTATTTGATATGTTTGGGTATGATCCGGAAGATTTTCCCGATCAGGCGGCCTGGATGCGAAAGGCCTTTCCTGACTCCGTCTACCGGAAAGAGGTGGTCGCCACCTGGATTAACGATATGCATGAGGCCGGACCTGGAACCCAGAGGCCGAGAGTCTTCACGGTCACCAGCGGTGATGGGACCAGGAAGCAGGTGTTTTTCAGGCCCGTCCAGCTCCGGACAGGCGAACACCTGATTACGTTGGAGGATATTACCGGCCGCAAGAAGATAGAAGCGGAATTACAGCGTTTGAACCGGGCCTTAAGGACGTTGACCGAATGCAATCAGGCCTTGATTCGGGCCCAGGATGAAGCCACCCTGGTGACCGGCGTTTGCCGTATTCTGGTCGAGCAAGGCGGCTATCACATGGCCTGGTTCGGCCTGGCGGAGCAGGATGAATCCAAAACGGTGCGGCCTATTGCCCAGGCCGGACTTGAGGACGGATACCTCAGCGCCACCCGCATATCCTGGGATGACACCGAGACCGGCCGCGGCCCCACCGGCACCGCCATCCGGACCGGGCAGCCCGTGGTCGCCCGGAATATCCCCGTCAAGCACTCATTTGAGCTTTGGCGCAAAGCGGCCATGCAGCGGCATTATGCCTCTTCCGTGGCCCTGCCGTTGAAGCGTGACAACCGCGTTTTCGGGGCGTTGAACGTGTATGCCGGCGAGCCGGACGCCTTCAGTGACGAGGAAGTCAGGTTGTTGGCTGAACTGGCCGATGATCTGGCCTACGGCATCACCGCGTTACGCGCCCATGCCGAGCGGGAGCAGGCCGAAGAGCGGCTGGTGGAGAGCGAGCGAAAGTATCGTGAACTGGTCGAGCATGCCTGCAGCATCATTCTGCGCTGGACCAGAGACGGAAAGATCACCTTTTTAAACGAGTTCGGCCAAAAATTCTTTGGTTACTCTTATGAGGAGATTATCGGGCGCCATGTGGTCGGCACGATCGTTCCTATGACGGACAATACGGGTCGCGACCTGGGTCCGCTGATGGACCGGATCCTGGCAGATCCAAAGGCGTTCGAACGAAACGTCAACGAGAACATGCGGCGCAGCGGAGAGCGCGTTCTGGTCGCCTGGACCAATAAAATCGTCCCGGATGACCAGGGAAACATTGCCGAGGTCCTGAGCATCGGAATGGACATCACGGAGCTCAAACGGGCCCAGGATGAACTCAAGGAGAGGAACGAGGAGCTCCGCGCCATCAACCGGATTGTTTCGGCCGTCACGGGCTTTCTGGACCTTAAGGCTGTCCTGGCCCAGGTGCTGGACGAGGCCTTGGCCCTGGTTGGGTTGGAGGGTGGCACGGTCTGTCTGGTGGCGCCGGATGAAGCACTGGAATTGGCCGCCTCCCGGGCCATCTCCAAAGCGACCAACCAGGACCTGACCGGCAGCAATGTTCGGGTAGGGGACTGCCTGTGCGGTGAGTGCGCCCGGACCTTAAAGCCGTTGATCCTGCACAACCGCCAGGAAGTCCTGGCCTACGCGACGTTGGAATCCACTCGGGGAGACCTGATTAATTTCCATGCAGCCTACCCGCTGGTCACGGCCAGCCGGTGCGTCGGCGTTTTGTGTTTGTTCACCCGCACCGAAATAAAACCACCGGAGCACAGGCTGAACCTCCTGGAAACCGTTACCGGACAGCTAGCCCTGGCCATTGAGAATTCCCAGCTTTACGAGGCATCTCACCGGCACGCGGTGGAGTTGGAGCAGATCGTGGCCGAGCGGACCGGGGAACTGGCCCAGGCCAAGGAGCGGGCCGAGGCGGCCGACCATATCAAATCTGCTTTTCTGGCCAATATGTCACACGAGCTGCGCACGCCGCTCAACTCAATTATCGGCTTCACCGGCATCATCCTGCAGGGACTGGCCGGGCCGTTGAATTCGGAACAGAGCAAACAGCTCGAAATGGTCCGGTCCAGCTCCCGCCACTTGCTGGCCCTGATCAACGACGTGCTCGACATCTCCAAGATCGAAGCGGGGCAACTCGAAGTGGCCATGGAGCAGTTCGACCTGGGTGCATCCATCAACAAGGTCTTAGGCATCGTCACCCCACTGGCTGAA
The DNA here is from genome assembly GCA_015233285.1 of Deltaproteobacteria bacterium. The sequence goes on from JADFYA010000088.1 coordinate 10,592, forward strand.
AAGAAAGGTCTGGCTCTTCGGGCCCAAATCGCGCCCGGACTTGACGAGGCCGTCGGAGACCAGCGCCGAGTCGAACAGATTCTACTCAACCTGCTTAATAACGCCATCAAGTTCACCGATAGCGGGGAAGTCGCGCTGAAGACCGAACTGGTTTATGATTTCAAGTCTCCGGAGGGGATGGCCGGGCAGACCGCCGTCCGGCTCCGCGTTTCCGACACCGGGATAGGAATAACGTCCGCTGATCTCACGACCTTGTTTCAACCTTTCCGGCAGATTGAATCCGGCCTGTCGCGAAATTACGAAGGGACGGGCCTGGGCCTGGCCATTTGCCGGCGCCTGGCCGAGTTGATGGGCGGCGATATCAGCGCCGAAAGCACATGGACCAAAGGCAGCACGTTCAGCTTCACCTTTCCGCTACAAAGGTCGTAATGTTATTGAGTTAAAGGTGTTGAGCGTATTGGAACCATGTACCCAGGGTGGCGCTTCGCTGACCCTGGGCTAGATTAGGTAACCCCTCCGGGGTATTAGGACGGTGGCCTGGTCAATGGTGAGTTTAGCCCCGGCAATGAACCGTCAAGACTGATAACCGGGTCTTGAATGGAGGGACTCTCATTTCCCCGAAGGGGAAAAA
>JADFYA010000089.1 GCA_015233285.1 Deltaproteobacteria bacterium
GCCCATTATCGCCATGACCGCTTACGCCATGCAAAGCGATAAAGACAGATGCCTGGAGGCGGGAATGGACAGTTATGTTTCCAAGCCCATACAGGTGGAAGAGTTATTTTCCGTTATCGATAACTTCGGCAGGGCGGCCAGGTTTAAGCCAATTGAGGCGAAGGACGGGCAGCTTGCATCAGCTTTCAATGAGATGGTTCTCCGGTCCATAACTGATGATGACTTGAATTTTTTAAGGGAAATTATCCAACTTTTTCTACATAATTTCCCCAATCAGATTGCAGAAATTAAAGCAGCCGCCGAGAGTCATGACGCCCACTCCTTGATGGCCGCAGCCCACGGTCTCAAAGGCATGTGTTTAAATATGGGCGCCACCCCTTTGGCCGAAGTGGCCAGACGTCTTGAACATCAAGGCCGAACAGCCCAACTCGATGAAACCCTTCAAGCGATGGAGGACTTAGACCGTGAAACGGCGAGACTTGAGCAGGCTCTTAATAATTTTCATAACTCTCTGCCTTAAAAAATAATATAGATGCTGTCAGTTCGTTCAGGGAGCCCGTTGGGATGCACGAAATTAAAGTGCTCCCATAGTGCTCCCAAAGAAAAAAAGGACCTAAACCGATTTGGTCTAAGTCCTTGTATTTTCTGGAGCCGGCGATGGGATTTGAACCCGCGGCCTGCTGATTACGAATCAGCTGCTCTACCCCTGAGCTACGCCGGCAGTCTGTCTGATATGCTGTTGATCTTTTCTTTATAGGCAAAAGGCTGCGATCTGTCAATTAAAAAGTTGTTTGACCGGAACAGAGTGGGCTGCTCGATCTATTCTTCTGCCATTCTTCGGGACTATCAGCCGCTACAATTCGATGCCAGATTCACAAATTAAAAGACCGCCTTTAATCCCCGGCGGCCTTTGTCGTTTCTGGGGCCCGGCCAACCGCCCCGGCAAAATCATTAGTCCGGTGTCCCGGCCGGGCGGTCTGCCTCAGGCTGAATCACAATGAGTAGATTTCAGTTCCCAGGAGGTTTATCCAATTGGTCCGAAGGGCCTTGACGGCCTCTTCATTCTTGTCCACGCCCAACACCAGCACGGCTTTCTCTTCGCCGCTCAAGGCCGGATAGAGATAATTGACATTGACCCCGGCCATTTTAAGAGGCTTGAGAATGGCATTCAATCCACCGGGATGATGGGGTGTTTCCACCGCAATGACTTCCCGTTTGTTGACCTCGTACCCGGCGGTCCGCAACACATTGAAGGCCCTTTCCGGGTCATTGGCGATAAACCTGAGCCGACCGATGTCACCTAAATCAGCCACGGTCAAGGCTATAATATTTATTCCATTTTCGCCCAAGATTTCACTCACCTTGGACAAAGCCCCCGGGTCATTGGGAAGGAGCATGGTCAATTGGGTGATATTCATCTAATTTCCCTTTCATCGATGTGCTTCGCGCCCAGTTGCAGGCAGGTCCAGTTGAGCGCGGCAAACTTCTTTTTGCTTTCGTCCACCCCTTCCACCAGGGACCGGTGAATCGTCTCTATTTCCACAGCCTGAGACAATCGAGCCAGGGCCCCCAGCATGACCATGTTGGCGCTCCGGTCGCTTCCGGCCTGGTGGGCTAAAGAATTGGCCGGGACCGGGATGTAGGTTATATCATTCCGATCGGAAAGGGCTTCAACCAGGTCGGCGTTGTACAGCATGGTGCCGCCATTAGCCACCATATTCTGGTATTTGGAAAATGACGGGATGTTCATGGCCACCACGTAGTCCGGAATTGAAGCCACCGGCGAGGCAATTTCCTTATCGGAAATGACCACGGTGCAATTAGCAGTGCCGCCGCGCACCTCGGCCCCGTATGCGGGGAGGTAGGTCACGTGTTTATCTTCGTTCATGCCCGATACGGCCAAAATGTAACCCATCATCAACACACCCTGGCCCCCAAAGCCGGAAAAAATTGTCTTAATCAGCATCTTTTTTACCCGTATCCGTCAAGTCCTTAATCACCTTGAGCGGGAATATCTTGGTCATGTATTCATCCACCCATTTGCAGGCGTCGATGGGGCTCATTTTCCAATTAGTGGGGCAGGGAGATAGAATCTCCACCATCGAATACCCCAGGCCGTCCATTTGGACCTTAAAGGCTTTGGTGATGGCCTTCTTGGTTTTGATGATATTCTTGGCATTGTTGACGGCGGTGCGCTCGATATAGACACTCCCCTTGGCGATGGCCATCATTTCCGACAGGTCCAAGGGGTTGCCGTGTTGAGCGGCTACCCGGCCGCCCGGAGTAGTGGTCGTGACCTGGCCCATCAGTGTTGTCGGGGCCATCTGACCGCCGGTCATGCCGTAAACGGCGTTATTGACAAAAATCGTGCTAACCTGTTCACCCCGGTTGGCCGCGTGGATACTCTCTGCCGTGCCGATGGCTGCAATATCTCCATCACCCTGGTAGGTAATCACGAATTTGTCCGGCAAGGCCCGTTTTAGACCGGTGGCCACGGCGGCAGCCCGACCGTGGGCGGCTTCACCCATATCGATATCCAGGTAGTTGTAGGCCAAAACGGCGCATCCGGCCGGCGGCACGCAAATAGCGATCTCAGCCAAATCAAGCTCTTCTAGTATCTCGGCGATCAGCCGGTGAATGATGCTATGGCCGCAACCGGGGCAATAGTGGAATGTATTGGGTTTAATTAACCTGGGCTTTTTAAATACCTGTTTCACGTAATGACTCCTTGGCGGTAAATCCCGTTTGAAGACCACATCCGGTACCGGCGGCTCCGTCGTGAGCCGGGCTACTTGGCGATATCAAACCTGAGATAATGGCTGGAAATAACCCTGGCCACTTCTTCCGGGTTGGGGATGATGCCGCCGGGGCGTCCATAAAAATGGACGTTACTCCGGCCCTCAAGGGCTAGCCGGACATCTTCGATCATCTGGCCGGTGCTCATTTCAAAGACCAGGACATGGCGGACCACCCGGCCGATGTCATTTAAGATTTTTGACGGGAACGGCCACAGGGTCTTGGGACGCAGCATTCCGACCTTTAAACCCGCTTCCCGGACCATGTTGATGGCCCCTTTGGCGATCCGGGCCGCCGTACCGTATGCCACCATCACCAGATTGGCGTCATCTAAGAGATAAGACTCATAGTCTACCTCTTTTCTGGTGATCATCTCATACTTCCGGGCCAGCTTCCAGTTGTGCTCTTCTTCCACCGCCGGATCCAACAACAACGACCTGATGATCCGGCTAGGCCGACCGCTGGCTCCGCCTAAGGCCCAGTCCTTCACCGGCAAAGTATCTGGATCGATCATCTCCGGAAAAACAACCGGCTCCATCATCTGACCCATCATGCCGTCGCCTAAAATCATCACCGGCGTCCGGTAATAATCCGCCTGCTCGAAGGCCCGCCGGGTCAGGTCGGCCATTTCCTGGCCAGACGCCGGAGCCAGCACGATATTTCGGTAATCACCGTGCCCCCCGCCTCGCGTCGCCTGAAAGTAATCGCTTTGGGCCGGGGCGATATTGCCCAGTCCAGGCCCACCCCGAATCATGTTGACCACTACGGCCGGTAGTTCTTGGGCGGCCAAATAGGAGATACCTTCTTGTTTAAGGCTGATCCCGGGGCTGGATGACGAAGTCATCACCCGCTTGCCGGCCATGGACGCCCCAATGACCATATTTATGGCGGCTAGTTCGCTTTCGGCCTGGATAAAGACGCCGCCCACTTTTGGCAGAGCGCCGGACATGTATTCGGGCAGCTCATTTTGAGGAGTGATGGGATAACCGAAATAATACCGGCATCCCGCCCTGATGGCCGCTTCCGCGACCACGTGACTGCCCCGCATTAGTTTTTTATTCACGATAAACCTCAATGGCGATATCCGGACATACAATGGCGCATAAGGCGCATCCAGTGCATTCGGCCGTGCTGACTTCCTTAGCCTCTTGCCCGTCGCAACTGGCCGGATAATACCCTTTCTTGTTTAACTTGTCCGAAAACACGATTATTTTCTTGGGACAGGCGGCCGTGCATAAGCCACAGCCCTTACATTGCTCCCGATCAATTTTTATCGAACCCTTCAAGGGACACTCCTCTAATAATCTTTACCGGGCCGCGACCGGCTTTTGACCTCCAATACCGGTCTGGCCGGATCGCCTGTTTGGTCAGTCGTTAATGCGAAAGTTTTCCTTATAGTTATATCCGAAAAAGATGTCAACAACAAAAATCGATTTGGGCAAAAGCCTAACCCTGATGAGGCCGCAAAGAATCGATGACACTGAGTTGCCCCTTGATTTTATAACTTATTTCTTTACCCCGCCAAAATTAGCGGCGCCCTCTTTTTTTCCTCCGCCTGCCTTATGTTAGGCTTTTTCATTTTTTTATGAAATCCTCCAAGCCGACGATGAAAATTTCTTTTAAGAAATACCATTTTATGACATAATACAAAAATGTATAGAAACCTATCCATGCCTATTTAACCCTTGCGAGGATCGATTATGCCCTATATCGCCAATACCGACGCTGATCGACAGGAGATGCTCAGGCTGATCGGGGTGCCCGCCCTTGACGATCTCTTTGCCGATATCCCAGCCGAATATTCGCCCGGCTCCTTCGACCTGCCTCCAGGTTTATCGGAATTCGATGTCAGGCGCCGCCTGGCCCGGTTGGCCGACAAAAACGCCTCCCACTTGATCAACTTCATTGGAGCGGGATTCTATGATCACTATATCCCCGCCGCGGTTAAGGCAATTATTTCACGAAGTGAGTTCTATACCTCTTATACGCCCTATCAACCCGAAGCAGCCCAGGGAAACCTGCAAGCTATCTACGAATATCAGTCGGCCATCTGCCGGCTGACCGGGATGGACGTGGCCAATGCCTCCATTTACGACGGCGGGACGGCTCTTTACGAAGCCCTGATGATGGCTATCCGGATAACCGGACGCCGCAAGGTCATCGTGGGAACCGAGGTTAGCCCGATCTACCGCAAGATGATCTATTGCTACACCTCCAACCTGAATATTGAGTTTAAAGAAATGCCTTGCCGCGGAGGAAGCGGGGGCGAATGCGTGGAGAATTACTTTGACCGCAACACCGCGGCCATTATCATCCAGAACCCCAATTTCTTCGGCGTAGTTGACGATTACTCCGATCTGGTCAAGGCAGCCCATCAGGTGGGGGCCCTGGCCGTGATGAGCGTCTATCCCGTTTCCCTGGCCCTCCTGAAGACACCCGGCGAGATGGACGCCGACATTGTCACCGGAGAAGGCCAGTCATTGGGCCTGCCGCTGTCCTTTGGCGGACCATATCTGGGATTCATGGCCACCAAAATGGAACATGTCCGAAAAATGCCGGGACGCCTGGTCGGCCGGACTCAAGACGCCCAGGGCCGGACCGGATTCGTCTTGACCCTCCAGACCAGGGAACAGCACATCCGAAGGGAAAAGGCCACGTCCAATATCTGCACCAACGAGGCCCTCTGCGCCCTGGCCGCCCTGGTCTATATGTCTCTCATGGGCAAGCAGGGACTGGTGGAGACGGCCCAGCTCTGCCTGGACAAGGCCGCCTATGCCAAAGAGAGATTAGCCGCCGTTCCGGGGGTGACGGTGGCCGACGGTCCGATGTTTAACGAGTTCGTGGTCACTTTGCCCCGGGATGCCGGGGATGTGGTCGGCCGCCTGATCGACAAAAACATCGCCGCGGGGTTCCCTCTGGGCCGCTACTATGAAGATATGGACCGGTCCATGCTGGTCGCGGTCACGGAAAAGCGGACCAAAGAGGAAATCGGTCTCCTGGCCGAATACCTGGCCGCGGAGTTATAGACGTTAGGTAGGTGCTTCCAACACCTGTGGAAGAAACAGCAAGAGCTTCCTTAAGACCTCTCAGTGTAAGATTTAATATAAACATATAAGGAAGATATGGCAGATGCAACTGGTTAATTTGGCCATCAGGGATTTTAGACACATTCAGAGCCTGGATTTGGATTTCACCGATTCACTGGGCCGTATCAACGAAATCACCGCCATAGTCGGCCCAAATACCAGCGGTAAAACCACCATATTGGATGCCATTGCCTTATCCATTGGTCTCCTCACTAAGATTACAGTCCTCCGCCCCGGGTGTATTTTAAGTCCCGGTGCAATAGTGCGCCGTGGTGCGATCCAGGCCAAAGTGAGGGCGGTTGTTCATTTCTCACCTGAGGAAGTAGAAGCAACCAGACAACTCTTCCGGCTATCCGGGCGAAACGACCACATCCCGGAATGCGAAAAACTCACCATAGAATGGGCCTTTCCAGGGCTGGACTCCAGGTCGGCCAATTCCAGTGGTCATCCCAAGAACTGTTGGAAGCTTTTCGACGGCCGAGCCACTGCAGCCAAACTTCTGTCCACGAGGCGGGCTGATACAAGCTGGTTCCAAAAGACAGGGGGCGTCTTTACCTTTGATCAGCAACGAACTGGAATGGGTAAGACAATTCGTCGTGACATCTGGGAAATCATTCAACAGACCAGTGACTCAAATACTGATGACAGGTATACCACCGATCCCAGGACCATCCTATTGGCCTTAGCCGTTCAGTCGCAATTTCCGCCGCTCAGTCCCGATCAGGTGGATCAATTTAAGCTTATTCAGGAAAAATACAATGAGCTGTGCGCTCCACACCGGTTCATCGGCGCTGCAAGAAATGAACTGAATGACCTGGACATCCGTTTCAACACCAATGGTTACGAGTTCGGGTATGAAGGATTAAGCAGCGGGGAACAGATGGTGCTGCTGTTTCTAATAAAAATGGTAACTGAACATATAAACAAATCCATCGTGTTGATTGACGAATTAGAACTGCACCATCATCCTGTCTGGCAAAGGAAACTATTAAACATCTTGCCCAAAATAGGTATTGAAAATCAATTTATCTTCACTACGCACTCGCCCTATCTCCGGGACGTAATGCCCCAGGAGGCGGTCATTGACCTGGGGGACCTTGAAACAGGCCACCAAAATGAGCAAATCTAATGAGTTATCATTATTTAATCTGCGAGGGAGAACCCGACGGACTTGATGTTCGTTTGTTGGACAAAGTGGTCGCCCAGTATTATGGAAAAGACGTTGAAATCGTCCCGGCTCGGGGAGATTCCGGCCTCAAAAGCGTGGCGGAACACTATCGAGTGCAGTTGGCTCAGCCAGAAAAGCAACCAGGCTACGTTTCTTCTTCGCGCCAGGTCTTTTCCGTCCAGGACCGCAATTTCAGATCACCCGAAGAAGTTCAAGGATCCTGGAAGCCGGGCAGCAAACATTTCATCTGGCACAGGCACGAAATCGAAAACTATTTGCTTGATCCCAGAATCATCGCCAGGCTATTTGACAAGTTGCAGAGAGTGCGCTCTGCCCGGTCCAACCGGATGCCGAACGGGATGGAAGAGAGTTCCCACTTCATGCGTCAACTGGCCGAACCTATGCTCGAAGAACACGTGGGATGGTTGACCTATCATTACCTTGTCCCACGTATTTGGGGACAGGTAGATCTCAGATTTAAAGGGCCGCCTAAGAATCGAAACCAGACCTGGCCGCGCAATGACCGACAATCATGGCTAATCCATTTGAACGACGAGTTACGTCGACTTAGAAACGGTTGTGTCGCCCTGGCCAATAGTCATAATTTTTCGGACGACCTGATTCCAGACATATATGACGGAATGCTTGAACAAAGAAAGGCTGATGGATTCTGGACCAAGGGCCAATTTCTGACTGAGATGGGTGGTCATGAGTTAATGTCGCACCTTCTTGAAGAGATGAATAAATGGTGGCCTAAACTGAATCTGGGAACCTTACAAAGCGAATTGTTGCGCGCCCTCGATGACCTCTATGCACCGTACTTCTTCTATCCCATAGACGACTTCTATGAACTGGCTCAAAGGATAGAATAAGGTCTGAGGCACAAGGATCCGATCTACAATTATGGCCGGGATTACCTCCCGCCGGAATAGGGGAAAACATGAGCCTGATATTCGATAAATCTGTAACGGGACGACGGGGCGTGACTCCACCGAAAGGTGATGTCCCGACTAAAGGCCGGATCCCGGAGGCCTATCTTCGGACGGCCCCGGCCGAGTTGCCGGAATTGTCGGAACTGGACGTGGTCCGGCATTTCACGGCCCTGTCTAAAAAGAATTTCGGGGTTGACGGCAATTTCTACCCCCTGGGGTCCTGCACCATGAAGTATAACCCCAAGTTCCTTGAGGAGGTGGCCGGACTGGACGGGTTTGCTCAACTCCACCCTCTTCTGCCCCAATTGCGGCGAGGCGGGATGTTGACCCAGGGGGCGCTGGAGGTCATCTATGAGCTCAGTCAACTGCTGTCCGAAATCACCGGAATGGACCAGTTCACCACCCAACCGCTGGCCGGGGCCCACGGCGAGTTGACCGGGATGATGATCATCGCGGCCTACCATAAGCACAAGGGCAACCACAAGACCAAAGTCCTGGTTCCCGATGCGGCCCATGGGACCAATCCGGCCACCGCGGCCATTGCCGGCTATGAGGTGGTGTCGGTGCCTTCGGATGACCAGGGGGGGATGGACCTGGCCAAGTTTGAGCGGGCCTTGGATCAAGAGACCGCAGCCGTCTTGCTCACCTGTCCCAATACCCTGGGCCTGTTCGACCGAAACGTGGCCAAAATCGCCGAAATGACCCACGAGGTAGACGGGCTGATGTACTACGACGGGGCCAACCTCAACGCCATCCTGGGCCGGCTGCGGCCGGGGGACCTGGGATTCGACGTCATCCATCTCAACCTGCACAAAACCTTTGCCACACCCCACGGTGGAGGCGGGCCGGGCGCCGGGCCGGTCGGGGTCAAGGCTCATCTCGCCCCATATCTTCCCGTGTCGCTGGTGATTAAACGCAACGACGGGACCTACGCCTTAGAATATGACCGGCCCTTATCCGTCGGCTACATAGCTCCCTTTTACGGGAACTTCGGCGTTCTCGTCAAGGCTTATGCCTATGTCCTGGCCTTAGGCCGGGAGGGGTTGCGCCGGGTCAGCGAAAACGCGGTGCTCAATGCCAATTACCTCATGCACAAACTAAAAAGATACTATGACCTGCCCTACGACCGGACCTGTATGCACGAATTCGTTCTTTCAGCTAAACGCTTAGCCAACCGGGGCGCCTCGGCCATAGATATCGCCAAGGCCTTGATCGACTACGGCATTCATCCGCCCACCGTCTACTTTCCGCTGATCGTGAAAGAGGCCCTGATGATAGAGCCGACCGAAACCGAGTCAAAAGAGACACTGGATCTATTTGCCGACATCATGATCAACATCGTCTCCCGGCTGGATCAAGAACCGGGCTGGATCAAACAGGCTCCTTTCGCCGCCCCGGTCTCCCGTCTCGATGAGGTGGCCGCCGTCAAGAACCAGGATTTTGCCTCGATTTAATGGGAATCGTTTCGGGTTGCGTGTTGCGGGGTTCGGGTTGCGTGTTGCTCGGTGCTTTCAACAAGTAAAAAATGACAGCCGCTTTCAAAAACGTGTATTATAACCACGCCAAGCCTGGCAACAAACTCACAACACGAAACCTGAAACATGCAACCCGAACCCCGCAACACGCAACCTGAAACATGCAACCCGAAACACGTAACCCGCACCTCAGGAATAGTATGCGGATCCTAATTGCTGATGATAACTCTGTAACCCGGCGAATGCTGAAATCCTTCTTGGCCAAATGGGGGTACGAGGTAGTTGCCACCAAAGACGGCAACGAGGCCTGGGAAGTGCTCAAAGAAGATGACTGTCCCGACATTGCCATCCTTGACTGGGTCATGCCGGGTAAAGAGGGCATAGAGGTGTGCCGGATGGTCCGGGCGGCCAATAAACCCAGATACATCTACATAATTATCCTGACCAGTTTGGGCAGCCAGGAGGACATCATCGCGGGACTGCAAGCCGGAGCCGACGATTACGTCATCAAGCCGTTCAGTTATGACGAATTCCGGTGCCGGGTCCGCATCGGCGAGCGAATCATCAATCTGGAAAGGGAAATCCTGATAATGGCCGCCACCGACGGCCTGACCGGACTCTGGAATCGCCGGGAGTTCATGGGCAAGATGGATACGGAGTTCAAGAAATCCAGGAAGGACGGTCACCCCCTGGGGGTAATTCTTTCAGACATTGATTTCTTCAAGAAAGTAAACGACACCTTTGGGCATCAGGCAGGCGATCTCGTGCTTCAGGAGTTCGCCGGTTGTTTGAGGTGCAACATCCGCGAACCATATTTTGTAGGCCGGTATGGCGGCGAGGAATTTATTGCCGGCTGTCCGGGGTTAACCCTGGATAGGGTGGCATCTCTGGCTGAAGATATCCGCAATGAGTTGAAGTCATTATGGATTCCGGCTCCAGATGGATCATCCCACATACCCATCACAGCCAGCTTCGGGGTGAGCGTTTTCCTGCCCGAAAAATCAAACGACAAGACTATCGACACGATCATTAAGAGAGCCGACGATGCCCTCTATCGGGCCAAGGCCGAAGGCCGTGACCGGGTATGCAAACAACTCTAAGGCAATTTCTACAACACCTCCAACCCCTGGCAGGGTCAACAATAGAAAAGGCATGATTATGACCTACAAGACCAAAAAAAACATTGCCGGCATCTTTTACTGGCTTAACCTGGCGGCCTTTTTCCTGGGCCTGACTTGCTTCCGGGAAACCGAATATGTCAAGATGAAGGACGGTCTGGTTTTCTTTGCCGTGCACTTCTTAATTCTGGGTGGGACTGTGTTCTGGTATGAATATCTTAAGTACAAGAATAGACTTGTGACCCAGAACCAATAGACGCAATTTTGCATTGCATGATCCGCCTCGCTGTGATAGGGTGCGAACCATTCGATTGCTTTCTTGAGTCCCGAAGACGGGACTGACGATATCCCCTAACTAAAACTAAGTAGATGAATAATTATGAAATGTTGCTCGATAACCAAACACTGTTGTTTTCGCGTCCGGCGCCTGCATTTCTGGTCGCTGATTATCATCATGACGTCTCTTTTTGCCTGTGCCACTCCCAGCGAAAAGGTGCTGCCGCCGGTTCAGAAGGAGATGGCGCCGGTGACCAAGCCCGCTCCCCCGCCCCGTGTGCCTTATGTCGCACCCCAGGCCAAACAATGGGCGCCGCTAATGGCCCGGTTGATGGCCGACGGATGGGATGAAACTAAACT
>JADFYA010000008.1 GCA_015233285.1 Deltaproteobacteria bacterium
TTCAATTGCTTTGGCGTACGCCCCCTGCAGGTGATAATATTCCATCCGGATCAAATGAACCTCGATGGCATCATCAAGGCTTTTGGCCTGCGAAAGCAGAGTTGAGAACAATTCCTCGATTTCATCTGTCACGCCGGCGTAAAAACGACACCAAGCCAAGTCGCTGTTGATCGAGAAGGTCAGGTTGTAATGATCCCTCCAGCCGTTTTGAGGTAGAAGCTCTTGGGCCACGGACAGGTATTTTAGAGCTGAAGCGTAGGCGGCGCCGTTTTTGGCCCGACGGCCGGCTTCCTGATTCAATCCAGCCAATTCCAGCCGCTCTGTCTCATCCGTGATTAATCGTTGGGCCGCGTCGAGCTGGTTGACAATCTCGAAGATGTCCTCATCAGCCGGGTCCGGACCGCTATTTTTCAGAAGCAGCCTCCCGATGCGCAGATGCATTCGCTCATTATCCTCCATAAGCGAATAGGCGGCCTGCTGGATGCGATCGTGGGGAAATTTGTAATGGCGTAAATCGTAGCGGATTAATAGACCTTCGCTGACGGCTTCGGTCAAATCCAACTGTGTGCTCTCCTCGCTACCTTCGTTAATGACCACCAGGGTGTCGAGAGCGAAGGAGTTGCCGATGCACGCGGCCATGGTTAGGAGTTTCTGTGTCTGCGGGGCGAGAGAACCGATCTTGGCCGCCATTAACTGGACTACGTCGTCCGGGATGTTGCGCCGTTCGATTTCTTCGATGCGCCAGTTCCACTCCTTCCCGGTCGCGGTAAAGGAAATCAGGCCATCGGAGTATAGGGCCTTCAGAAACTGAGTGGCAAAGAAAGGATTGCCCAGGGTCTTGGTGTGAATTAAATGAGCTAAGCGGGCCACGTTTTTCGGTTCGGAGTGCAGTGCGTCGGCGCAGAATCCGGTCAAGTCGTTCTCGGAAAGATTACCAATCTGGATCGTTTCCACCCATACATCTTGCTTGGCTAGTTCGGCCAGTAGCAACATCAATGGATGTGAGGGGTACGTTTCGCTGTCTCTATAGGCTCCGATCAAAAAAAGATGCCGCATCTGGCTGTCGGTCAATAAAAGCGACAGCAGATTGAGGGAGGCCAAATCGGCCCATTGCAGGTCGTCTATGAAGAGCACCAACGGGTGTTCGACCGTGGCGGCCGACCGGAAGAAGTTACGGCAGACGTAGTTGAAACGATTTTGCGCCGCTACGCCCGAAAGCTCAGGCACCTCGGGTTGGGGGCCGATCAATAGCTCCAGTGACGGCACCAGGTCAACCATGACATGACCAGCCTGGCCCAAGGCTTCCCGCAGCGTCTCGGCGATAGTGGCGAGCCGGTCTTCGCTCTCGGCCAACCAACCGTCCACGAGCCGCGCCAAGGCTTGTTTGAGTGCAAAATAGGGAATAGTCCGCTTGTATTGATCAAATTTTCCGTCGATGAAGTTACCGTTGCTCGCTGAGACAGGGACTTGGAGTTCCTTGACCAAGGAGGTCTTACCCGTGCCAGGGTACCCGGAGACCAGAAAGAAAGCCTTTCCCTGCCGTTCTATCACATGCTCCCTGAAGGCATCCAGCATCTTAGCCGTTTCACGGCTTCGTCCATAAAGTTTCTGAGGGAGATAGAGGGTGTCGAACTGATCGTCCCGTCCAAGTTCAAAAGACTCGATCCGCTTTCCGGCGCTCATCATTTTCAGACAGGTTTCCAGATCCGTGCGGAGCCCGGCCGCGCTTTGGTAGCGCTGTTCTGCTGTCTTGGCCATCAGCTTAGCCACAATTTCTGATAACATGGAGGGGATGTTGGGGTTCACCTCGGTGGCGCGGGGCACCGGGCTGGCAATGTGGGCATGAACCATTTCGACCGAATTCGTCTTTTCAAAAGGCAGCCTGCCGGTCATCAATTCATACATGCTTACCCCCAAAGAATACAGATCCGAGCGGTAATCTACCTGATGGTTCATACGACCCGTCTGTTCCGGAGATATGTAGGCCAGAGTTCCTCGAAGCGAATTGGGTTGTCTGTGACCGGGATTAGTGGGTGACAGCCGGACAGCCAGGCCGAAATCGATAAGTTTGCAGACCCCGGTTTGCCGGTTGCAAACAATATTGGACGGGTTGACGTCCTGATGCAAGATATGATTCTCATGTAGAAGGTGCAAGGCCTCAGCCACGGTGATAAATATCCGAAGAACCTCTTCCAGCGAGAACGGGCAAACTTTGAGCAACTTCTTAATTGATTCCGCATGAAAGTCCTCCAGAATCAAGACCAGCGTATTCTGATATTCTTTAATATCGTGGACCTTTATTACTGGGCTTAGGTCCAGGGAACTGAGAAGCTCAAACTCATGTCGATAGCGCGCCAGGTCCCTGGTCCTTGGCCGAACGCCCTTGAGCATTTTGAGAACCGCTGGTTGGTTGTCGCCGTTCCTTCTTCCACGGAACACTATTGAGGTCGAACCCTCATAAATTGTCTCTAATATATTGTAATCATTTAGTTCTTTTATTAGAACACCCCCCCGCCCTCTTAAATATTCCAGTTAGTCGATCCTTAAAAGCTGGTTTTAGAAATCCTTTCGACATAAGAATGTTGATCGAATTTTGGAAGAATTTGAAAAAGCAATTTAACTTGTTGTGTTATTTTTGGCAAGTCCGAATTTGGCGCTGGTTCAGTTTAATGGAACCAGGACCCTGCCGGAGTTGGAGGCAGAACAGGACCGGCTATCAATGGGATATCTTCCGAGTTTTACCTTAAAGCCTGCCTCGATTGGATCAATCTGCCGGAATATGATAATTTTGGGGCGGTAGAATCAGGTCAAGCAGCGAATTCCGACCACTTGCCGGTTCTATTTGTGCCCTGTCAAAGTAAGACTGGTAGGTATCCGGTGTAAAGCATGGAATGATCGATGAGTTGATTCGAAAGAATAGCTGATTTGGTATCTTGGGCACAATCAGGCGATATTGCGTGTTATGAGGAGTTGGGACTCGGACTCTGCAATTCTATTCATACGTGCGAAAGGGCAATGGTCTCCTTGCGAGAGGCCACAGAGCATCGGATGACCTGATCCAGAAGCGTTGTCACGAACCAGCTATATTTGGATGACATTGCAAGCCAAATCTATCTTATTATTATCACACCACCGACCTTGAGGACTAAGTGTGCCCCTGCAAGTGAGGCATGATGGATGCGAGCCCGGAAGCTCATCGGCAGAGGCCGGGAAGGTCACCAGACACGACAGACAAGTGAGCCCCAAAGCAATCAGTAACTAGCGTGAGATTCTTCATAGGTCCTTGATCACACACATCTCCTTTCGATAGGTCAGCCGGCACGGACAGGAACCGGCCTACCCCATGACCATAAAAATATAGCGTTATTCCTGATAACACCTGGAACTCAGACATCAACGTCGGACCGGCCAGACGAAGTAGACTTCATTTTTTGACCGCGCCGATACGCTGCCGTCGCGCAGGTATACGGTCCACGCTTTGTTAGTATCGGCAGAAGAGGGAGAGATCGACCAATAAGGATATGATTTGACACTGGTAAAAAAATACTGCGAATAATTACTGACGGCCTCTGTTCCGGTGGTTAGGGTTTTGAGTTCTTTTAATGTCGGCAAACGCCAGTCACCCTCTTTAGAACCATCGTTCAGCGAGGATGGAGATCCATTCCTGGGGACATTAGCCTGGTCTGCCGCGTCCAAGAAGGCAAATGTGCTGCTCCAACCAGCGTCTTTCAGCCAGATCAGGCCGGTGCTCAAATCAGTTATTGTGCCATTCTTATTATCACACCACCTGCCCAGAGGACTGATCTGCCCCGTGCAAGTGAAACATGAGAGGTGTGACGTAGGCAACTCACCGGCATAAGCAGGGATGTCGGCACAACCTATCAAACATATCGCCATGACGACGGGCACAAACCAGTCCGGAAGTTTTGTCTGTTTCTTATACATGGGACCTCCAGTTATAAAATAAGTAGGCAACATTATTGATCCGAGTCAAAGGCCATGGAAATTGGGCCTCGCTTTGGTCACCAAATCTCCGGATATCCAAAGAACCAACTCGACTATGGTCCGCTTCGGACTGGCCAAACATAAAAATTGTACCCTTTAGGGTACCAAATCACCGTACCATCGAACAAGTTGGAGGTAAACGCGTTGTCCGTAGAGTAAGTATATGAAGTACAGGCCCAATAACTATCCGGTTGGATGCCGGTGAAGAAATAAGCCGAGGAATATTTTACGGCTTCTGTTCCTTGGGAGAGGTTCCTTAACTCATTTCCCGAAGGCAATCGCCAATCACCCTCTTGAGAACCATCGGTCAGCGTAGTTGGATTTCCGGCCTTGACCTGGGCCGTGCGATCAAATGAGTTGTTGTATGGTGATTTCCCGCCCCAGGATGCATTTTTTAGCCAGATCATTCCCGTGTTCATATCGGTCACGGTGCCGTCTTTGTTATCGCACCATCGTCCCTGTGAACTAAGCTGTCCTTTGCAAACAACACACGAAGGATGCGAGGTCGGAAGCTCACCGGCATAGCCCGAGATGGCAGAGCAAATTAATAAACATAGTGCGATAAGAACAATCGCCGACCAGTCGGGTGGATTCGTTCGTTTATCAATCATGGGATCATCCTCCATAATGGGTAGATAACAATCCGGGGGGCAACGGCAACCATATATTCATCTGCTCCATCAGAGGAACAAGTAAGCGAATACTCAAATCATCTATTGTCCGCTGCGAACCGGCCAAACGTAGTGGGGGTTGTTATTATAGTCAGTGCTAATGATGCCTTGGTAATTTGGGTAATAATAGACGACATGCGCGATGGTCTGATCGCCGGAGTTGGTAGTACTCGACCAGTAGTCGGCCGACTGGACGCCGATGAACAAACACGGGTTGGAACTACTGACAGCCTCGAGCCCGGACGAAAGAGTTTTCAAGTCCTTCGGTGTGTGCAAACGCCAATCCCTTTCGGATGATCCGTCAGATAAAGAGGCCGGAAGCTCTCCGGCGGAGGCTGGGACATTGGAATAAGCCAATAAACATACAGAGATAACACCGGCCAGGAAACAGATGACCAATCTTCTTTAATCTTTAGCCATAGGGATACCCACAAATTTATTTGGTTGTTTCTATCAGAAAATAATTCCCCTCAGTGCCATTCCAACCAGGTATTACCGGCTACCCTGACCAAGATTAAAGAGCATCTCCCAAGCATTGTTCGATGGCTCATCACCCGCCGGGCAGGTTTGGATCTGGATGGAATGAGCCGGGTCATAGATGCTGCCAGAAGCGTCCACACCCCAAGAAATACCAGACCCAGACCGGTCAATTACATAAAAACGTGAACCCCAGTTGTTTCGGTAGACAACCGTAAAATGAATTTTACTCGTTGACGATTCAATGAATCCGTCCATGGTACCGGGAAAAGCGTCCTGGGAGGCAGATGTGTTAACCACTGTGCCCCGAATCGTGGCATACGCCGAACTCCCTGTTCCCACCTGTTCCACGACATAGTTACACTTGGTGTTAGGGTAATTGGTATCGTAGACGCAACCCGGCCAGCTAGTTGCAGCCTGGCAAACAGGTAAAAACAACCCGGAAACGAACAAAAATACGGTTAGGACGATACCTTTTTTCATACTTCCCTCCATTATTGAGAATTTGATTTGAGGTTGCCCTTCCACAACAACAAGACGCAGCAAAGATTGTGCCAATCGTTCAATTTATCTAACTAATAAAAAGAAATCATTTTTTTCATCCGATCCAATCTCTGGTGATGCCAACTGCCAACTTGCTCGATACCGACCTGCCTACCCGGTCAGCCTTCATCTTATGATAGAAGGAGTAATCATATAATTTTTGGAGAAACTCTCTCTGTTGAGTATCACCTAAAAACGTCATGAAATAACATGATTCCGTACACGATGCAAGCGAAACCATGCTGCGTCGTATAGACTGGGAGCTCTTAGATATGGCTTTGGAATGGCGTGAAGAATTTGGTATCCTGTTGCGCCGAGCCAGAAACTGGCCACAGGTAATCAGGCCGATAACTAAAATTGTTATTAACCTGCTAGACCTTGTCGCCGATTCGGAAATCCCCTGGCTCCCTGGATATGCTCTCCCCGATGGGTTAAGTGCCCCCTGCAATTGGGCCTTCAGATTACCTGCCCCAACCGTCCCTTTGTGCATCGGCGAAAGAAAAAGCCCCACCAGGTTGAACCGGTAGGGCTGATGATCTATTTCAAATTTACCCTTCCGCGACCTTTACTTAGCCGAACTGAGTCTAGTCACGGTCCAGGTTGTCTTCTGCCCGTCACTGGTTGTCCGAGATACCTGGCCGCTAGCGGTCCCAATAAAACTAAAGGTGGCGCTGGTCACCTGATTATACGTACACGTTCACGGGGTAATGCCTCTGAATTGTATTACTTTACGATCCACCTCAGGTCAGGTTTCTGCCCTTTGTAATAGGCGTCGATGGCTTTACCAGAATGGGGAAGGTCGGTACTTTTTTCATTCGACAGGTCTGCTTTATGGAGAGCATCCTTTCCACCCATCTGTTTCCTTTTTCGCTCTGGGTGCCGTGGGTCCGCTTTCGCCATAAGACGCCAAAGCGCAAAGTCCTCTCGCCGAGATTGTTTGTTGGGTCGACACCTTGAACCTCTAAGAAGACCCAAAGAGAGTCGATCTCCTTGATAAGGAGGCGCGCGAACACTCCAGCCTTATCCTGGCGATGGTTGTGGGCGAATACCAGTTCGATAAAACGGGCATAGAAGCTGTTCCACTCCTCCAAGCCGGGCGGATCCTTGGCCCAGCTGCAAAGCAACTGGAGGCATTCCTGGGCTTCTTGGCCAAATCGGCTGACCTCCTGATCGCTTTGTTCGGCTAAGCCTTTAGCCCTTCTAATCAGGTGGGATAGACATGTTTGCCGCAAACTGACCCAGTTTCGGTAAACGCCGTAATTATCGCTGACCAAGATGCCGGTCCATTCCTTGATCAAAGAGAGGAAGGCTTCTTTGGCGCGGTGTTTTTGGACCATGAAGTAGGCGGCTGAGCTGTTGACCATCACCCATAGCCAGACAAGCTGATGCTTCAGATACCAGGATGTCTCATCGATGTGGTTGATTCTGGCCTTTCTGGCTACCCTGCCGAGACGGTCATAAATAGGTTTTATGGCCTCAGAAGTCCGGTCAATGTTTTTCTGAATGGCGCCGAGGGAAATGGGTACCCGGAATACTGAGTTGATGAATTCCTGGACGGCTCTTCGGCTGTTTCCTTGCGTCCCGCTCAACTCGGCCGAGGCGCTGAACCTTGGCCCATAACCGGTGTGGTGACCTTTCGGGAGAGTAGCTTTAACGATCTTTCCGCATTGACGGCACACGGTTTGATGGAGGATGAAATGGGTTACCTCCATCTTGATCTCAGGCAGTTCGATCTCCTGATGGGTATAGAAAGACTCCATCGAGTCCGGATCAAACTGGTCATTTCCACACTCACAGGCAGAGGGCATAACCTTGATCGTCTCAGTTGGGCTCAGGAGCTTCTGCTCATGACCAGGATGTCCTTCTTGACCGCCTTGTTTCCGACCGCTCCTCTTAATGACCTTTTTGGGTTTCTGATAAGGGTTATCAGTTGAGGAGGGTTTGCTGGAATTCGTTGAGTTCTGGTTTAATCTGGCGGCCAGGTCGTCAATCTTTTTGCCTTGCTCAAGAATCTGGAGTGACAGAGACGCAATTTGAGCCTGCTGTTTAGCAGCAGTCTCTTCCAATCGTACAACGTATTGCTTAGCCCAGGAGGGGAGCTTAAGCCATTGCGATTGGCTATATGGTTTCTCGATAGTCATGCATCATGGCATAACAGATTTTTTGGAAAAAGTCGCGCTTTTTTTCTCGACTTTTCATTTTGTTAGGCCATATTTGCCATACGAATTATATGGCCAAAATCAGACGGGCTCAAGACCCCCCGTGAACGTGTACGTTTTCCCGAATAAAGCTGGTAACGACAAAATCAAGATGCGTATCTCAAGTCCAACGAAGTTTTGGCGATGGGCACAATTTTGGGCACAGTGACCAAATTAAGGCAAAAAAAAGGAGCTAACTCTGAAGGCTAACTCATCGTATTCTTTGGTGATTGGGACGATAATCGAACTCGTACAGCCACGAGGACCGTGGTTAACCTCAGATCGGATTGTCCTTTAGTGTCCCTTAATGTCCTTTGAAGTCCTTCCATGTTGGTCCCAAAAGTTCAAACAAAGTTCAAACGACGTTCAAACAAGTTCAAACAATGGGAGTCTGAGCTGCACTGTATTGGGATTCTGGACACATCAAAAGATGGCCAAGGCCAGTCCCGGGAGTATGGTTTCAGGTCCCCACTTCAAAAATCTAAAGGGTTTGCCGATGGCCTCATTCCAAATTTAACTAATTTTTTCACCAGGATTGTCAAATACCCCCCGGACGGCCTTCATTAAATCTTCTATTTCCACTGGCTTAGAGAGATAGACATCTATCCCTAGCGTCTTGGTGTGCTCTTCCGGCATCGACTCGCTGTTCCCCGTACAGAGTATTATGGGCATATCAGGACGTAACTGTTTTATTTTTATAGACATTTCCAGGCCGGTCATATGGGGCATGGTATAGTCTGTGATAACCAGGTCAAATTTTTCCGGCTCGCTCCTGATAATGGACAGGGCCTCCAAGGGGTCTGTCGCAACTGTGACGTCATACCCTGATCTCTTTAGAACTTTCTTTCCCAATTCAGCCAGGAATTTTTCGTCGTCAACGAAAAGAACAGACTCAGACCCGGTATAGTCGGCGATCAAGGCTTCCTTTTCATCTTTGACCGATATCCGCGCCGTGGGCAACAGTATCGTAAAAGTAGTCCCTTTGCCCATCAGGCTATCAACATCAATTATTCCGTTGAGTTCTTTAGTTATATTATGAATCACCGCCAACCCCAGGCCGGTGCCCTTGCCGACCTCCTTGGTGGTAAAAAAAGGATCAAAAATCTTTTCCATAATGTCAGGGGCGATACCATGGCCGGTATCAGCCACAGAAAGTCGGGCAAATCGCCCTGGTTTCAAACCAGGATAACAGGTCAGGTCGCCACGGCCCAATTCCGCCTCTGTCAGTCTGATGGTCAGCACCCCGGGGGTCATACCCATGGCATGGGAAGCGTTAGTACAGAGATTCATCAGGATCTGATGGAGTTGCGTGGGATCAGCCATGACGGTTGTTTCGGGGCAAGATATTTCCTGCCTAATTTCGATGGTTGAAGGGAGGGAGGCCCGGAGCATTTTTGTGGTTTCCTTCAGGATGGCACCCATCATCACAGGTTTTTTTCCTGTGTCGGCTTTTCGGCTGAACCTGAGTATCTGGTCTATCAGATTGACCGCCCGGACCCCGGTCTGGACTATGATATCTAAATTATTTTTAATAATCTGGGGATCGATTGATTCCGTTTTGAGATATTCTAGAGACAGTTCTGAATAACCGATAATAATCCCCAAAATATTATTGAAATCATGGGCGATTCCTCCGGCCAGAGTCCCGACGGCCTCCATCTTTTGGGCCTGGCGGAGCTGCCTCTCCAGTTTTTTCCTTTGATTTTCCTCTTCCTTACGATCTGTAATGTCAATCATATTATATGCGCGATAGAGCCGCCGGCCCTGTTCATCTTTGACCGTAGTTACCGACACCAGAACCGGAAAGACAGATTTATCTTTGCGAATATTTCTTGATTCAAAAGAGTAATGGCCCCTCTCTTCAGAAATACCGAGATTAAGTGAAAGTTCTTTATTGGAACCTTCATCAAACAGATAACCAATCAGTCTCCCTGCAAGTTCGTAGGTAGTGTAGCCATGCATTTTCGCAAAGGCGGGATTGACCATCTCCAGAGTCAGGCCATCGGCGCTCTCAACAGCCACTCCCCATTCAACATCGTTGACGATGTGAGACCACATGGACAACTCTTGATTCAGTTTCTTTTTCTCCGTCACATCATTACAGATTAAAACAAGTTCACCACAAGGCAGTTTATAAACATAGTTTTCTCGCCAACTGACCGTTTTTCCGTCTTCATATAAGTTGTGATTATAATGCTCCGGCTGGCCGGTTTTCCAGACACGCTCAAATACGTCCTGGAGCCCCGATGGTACGGCATAGGAGAAAGCCTGGGCGAAACTCTTGCCCAGTACGCTATTTTTATCTATTTTTTCAATATATTCCCTGGCGTGATTCATTTCTTTAAGGATGAAATCGCGGCCATCGGAATCTGTTTCATAAATAGTAACCCCCAGGTTGATATTATTAAATAATTCTCTAAATCTGATTTCATTTTTTTCCAGCGACGCTTCCATCATCTTGCGCGAGCTAATGTCCGTCATGCTGATAACGCAGCCAATGACCTTGCCTTCATTGTTAAGAATATTGTTGGCGTTAATAACCAAGAAAACTTCCTGATCGTCCGGCCTCTTCAAGACGGCCTCAAGCCCGGAAAGCTTGCCGGCGCCTTCCACGATGGACGAGTAAGACAGGCGCGTTTCATTACTTTCTTCCCCAATCAGGAAGGCTTTTTTGTTGACTACTTTGTTTAAGGGAAATACGATGTCAAAGGGCTGATACATGGGGTCTTGGCGGTAAAGCTGGGCGGCCATGGCGCTGGCCCGCATAATTAGGCCATCTGGGCTACAGACCACAAGAGGCTCGGCCGCCTGCTCAATAATAGAACGGGACAGCTTTTCTTCAGCCAGAATCTGCTCGTTGCGCTTCTGCTCCGTCAAATCAGTTACAACCATGCCCAGGAAAACGGATTTATCATCCATCCTGAGGGGACTCATAGATACATAAACGGGAACCCTGATGTCATCCCCTACTTTAAGATCAAGTTCTTCTTTCGCGACGGTCTGACCAGCTTTCTGAAGCAGCGCCTCAAAAAGCCGACTATCGTCGGGAGCCACAAAGCGGCGAAACGAAGAACCTGTTATTTTTGATATATTAGTCCTGAGGATGCCGCCTAACCTGTGGTTACTATAGAGAATTAATCCATTGGTGTTGAGGATGGCAGCCCCTTCGCTCATCTGTTCAATGAGCAATCGGTAGGTATGATCCGCTCCCTGTTCGGTAAAAATTTTCCTTTCTCCGGGCCTTGAAACGATCAGAGCGTCAACTTCACCCTGACGCATAGCCTCGATGGTTTTTTCAGCCTCCACCAGGCGGTCTTTGACTTCGTTCAATTCCATCAAGAGTTGGCGTTTATCTCTATCTTCTACTGTCATACCTTGCCTCGTTTTATATCTTTGGTCTCACTCCCAGCTCCACCAGCACAAGATCGGTATTGGACAGGTCACCGATAATTCGGCGCATGGCGTTTGGCGATTTGCTGATCAAAGTAGGTATGGCGATTATTTGGTCATGCTCAGCCAGTTCCGGCCGCTGATATATATCAACCACCTCAAGTTCATGTTTTTCATCAAAATTTTCTTGACAGATAAGTCTTATGTTTTCTATGGCTCTTAATGAGCTGGGGGTTGTTCCGGCCACATATAAGGTTAATCTATGTCGTGTCAAGTGGGGCGGGGAATTCCCGACCGCTTCGGTCGCCCTCTCTTGCTTTGTTTGATGATCATCCATCGTTGCTTCTCCCTCAAATGAAAAGGGCTCCGGATTACATCCCGTCTGACTTACGCAATTCGGCCATTCTTAACGAAGTTTTGTCGAGACGATTCTCAGCTAGTTCATAAGACTGGATTTGAGTTTCCAGTTCCTCACTTTCGCCTTCAAATTGGGCCTGAAGGGATTCAATCTGAAGTTCCATGATCCGGCGTTTTCGTTCCAGTTCACGTTTCTTTGATTCAAGCTCCTGCCGAAGCCTTAACGTCCTTTCTTTTTCTTTAACCTCCTGGGCAAATCTGGCGGTTCCGGTCAGTACACCTTCCTGGCCGACATAAACATCAACCAGTTCCAAGCCATTGGAGGTCAAAAGAAATTCTCTGCTCTGGTTGGAATGGCTCATGCCGCGGGACTTGATAACATACAGGCCGCGGTTGCGCTCTCCCCCGGCTTCAATGCTCTTCAAGACAATCCAGGTATCCATCAATGATGAAACACCGACTTCAGTCTGGTCAATAACCTCGCGGGTGACGGTCAGATCTGTAAACAACGAAGTGATTTGGCGGGCTTTCAAAAAATCCATCAGGCGAAGCAACATCATTTGAGCTTCGTAAGTAGTGCCGACGGCGTTTAGATTGGAGATGGGATCAACCACCACGTTTTTCGGCCTGAACTCATCGATCAGTTTGTGCATGGTCACCAGGTGCATTTCCAGGCCATAGAGGGTAGGTCTGGCCACATGAAAAAGC
Organism: Deltaproteobacteria bacterium; assembly: GCA_015233285.1. The sequence goes on from JADFYA010000008.1 coordinate 12,350, forward strand.
AGCAGACCATTCTTAACCCATTTTTCCAAGTCAATACCAATGGATCGCATATTCCGGATGATCTGGTTCATGGATTCTTCAAAGGCGAAAAAAATGCAAGTTTCCCCCCGCTGACAGGTGGCCTGAATAAAAGAAGCGGCAATACTTGTCTTGCCCGTGCCGGCTGTGCCCGAGATGAGGACGGAAGTACCCCGATAGTAGCCATTGCCCCCCAACATGGTGTCCAGCCGGGGAATACCGCTGAAAACTATTTCGGTGGAAACCTCGTGTTCCAGGCCCAGGGAGGTGATGGGCAGTACGGAAATGCCTTTCTGATCTATGATAAAGGGGTATTCGTTAGAACCGTGATTGGAGCCGCGATACTTTACCACCCGTAACCGCCGGGTCAGGATTGTCTCTTTGATTTGTTGATCTAACAGAATAACACAGTCAGAGACATACTGCTCCAGATTGTGGCGGGTCATAGTGCTGTCACCCTGTTCGGCCGTAATAACGGCGGTAACTCCTTTGTTCTTAAGCCATCGAAAAAGACGGCGAAATTCAGCCCTCAAGATGGTCATATTTGTAAAACCGCTGAAAACAGCCTCCAAAGTGTCCATGACTACCCGCTTGACACCAATGGAGTTGATGGCCCTGTCAATCCTAACAAACAAACCTTCCAGATCGTATTCGCCCATTTCCTTAATTTCGCTTGGTTCTATATAAATGTAGCTGATTATAATTTTTTTCTCTTCGATCAGTTTGTTTAAATCCCAGCCCAATGAAGCGACATTTTGAGTCAGTTCTTCTTTGTTTTCCTCAAAAGACACAAAAAGCCCCGGTTCGTTATGTTCAACAGCCCCTCTAATAATGAACTCCATGGCCAGTAGGGTTTTGCCACATCCGGCGCCTCCGCATAACAAAGTGGGGCGTCTCTCCGGCAAGCCTCCGCCGGTAATTTCATCCAAGCCCTTAATGCCGGTCTTGCATTTTTTCAACACTGATTGTGAATTATTTGCCTCCGGCATAATTATCCTCCTTCGTTAACCTGCCAGCTTTTGAATATAAGTTTAAATAGTCACTGTTCACCGGACGAATTTGGTTACATCCCTGAAGTCTATTATCAGGTACGGCTCTCCCGTTCCCAGCACAGCCGAACCCCTGACCAGGGGATTGTCTTTGAGGAAATCATGAGTAAAAGGGGTTACCACTACCTTAACCTTACGCAGGACCCGGTCAACTTTACAGGCCAGAGGGTTTTTCTGTTCATCCTCCACGACCATGATTCGTCCGGCATCTTGGCCGGTCTTTTGAGTTTTTTTCCCTTCAAGAAAGAACAGGTCACTCAAATTAATATAAGGGATCAATTGGTCGCCGTATTGGAAGAATTGGTCGTCCTTGAATGAATGGATAGTGACCCTATTCATATCAATTATTTCTTTCAGGCGCTGATAGCCAACCCCAAAGGTCTGCACACCGGCTTGAATCAGCAAAACATCCTGCGTCCTCTGGGCCTCTTTCAAGGGCAAAGTCAACTCCAGTGTGGCATCCTCTCCCAGCCTGGAATCGAGGTGGACTCGACCTCCTTTTGATTCAATGACCGAGCGTACCACATCCATGCCTACCCCCCGGCCTGAGACATCAGTCACCTTTTTGGCCATGGAAAAACCCGGTAGAAAAATAAGGTTCAAGATAGCCGACTGACTCAGGCCGTCATCAGGACCAATCAGTCCCTGATTTAAAGCTTTTTGTTTAACAGCCTCAGGATCAATCCCCCGGCCGTCATCTTGAATGGTAATAGTCAAACGGTCGTCATTGCGCAGAGCGGTGACCACGAGCGTTCCTTCAGGGTTTTTTCCAATTCTGGTTCTTTCTTCAGGTGTCTCAAATCCGTGGTCAAGGGAATTTCGAACAATATGCACCAGAGGATCACCCAGGGCCCGTAAAAGTTCTCTGGGGGCCTCAATTTCACCTCCGGATACTTTCAAACTGACGCGCTTGCCCAAGTCGGCGCACAATTTCTCCACCATGCCGGGAAGCCGGTTAAAGACATCGCTCAATTGCCGGTTTGACAGGCGTCCCAGTTCATGTTCTACGCTGTTAACATGCTTATCCAGCCCTGTATAATTATCTTTCAAGTATCTGAGATACCGGGAGGGTATAATTGGGGCCAATTCTGCAATCAAATTTTCCAGAGTGTTTCTGTCGGCCACCAGGTCGCCGGCGTCGTCGGACAAGCGCTTGATGACGGCGGAAGAGACCCTGACATACTCTTCAATGGACTCTGTTTCAGAATCTGTGCACTCTTTTGGTGAAACCGGGCTATTATCTGCTTGGGGCTGGGGCGCTTCTGTTTCCTGAGCCTCCGGCGCCAGACTAATTTCTCCGCTAACCGCCACTCCTTCCGTCCAGAATCGCCGAAAGGCTTCATTTATTATCTCTGGCGAAATATCACATAAGTCATAAATAATATCCCATGTCAGGAGAAAACCAACCTTGTTCATGGCCTGGCCGATGCCGGCCAAGTCTTGGTCTAATGTATCCCTCTCCAGATATTCGAAAGCCATTTTTCCTTTATCTAATACCTGCGCAAACGCGGCCAGCGTCCGTCGGCAAGATTCCGTGACGTCAATTCCTGATATGAGGACTTTTTCTAAGTTTTGAGATTTTAAGGGGATTAAAACCTTCTGGGCGGTGGTCCTACTCCGGGTCAAGATTTGCTCTAACTGGTTGACCATGATGGATATTTCTTCTAAAAAAGCCCCTTCCTTATCCGGACTTACCTCTTTCTTAATATCGCCTAACAACTCTTCCACCCTGCTAAGGGAGATGCGCTCCAGGTTGGTTGGACGAAGTGAATAAAAATAATTTTTGTACTCATCCTGTTCGAGCACGGACGGGTCAGCGGCTTTGACTAGAGCCTCCTGGACAAGCCGCAAACCTTTTAAGACTTTTTGACCTTCTTCGCCGCACAGCCTGGCGCCCTGCTTTTGCCATTTCTTTAGTATCTCTTCAAATTGGTGAACAAAATTGGCTAAATGAGTTATGCCCAAAAACCCGCAACCCCCTTTTAGCGTGTGCAACGCCCTAAAAATAGCGTTTACGCCCTCCAGGGAACAGCCATCGGGGGAAATTTTGTCAATGGCCTCATCTAAGGTCGTAAGACCTTCCTGAATAAATTCTTCTAATATTTCATTGCTCATATTCTGGGGCCTTAGGTTAACGGACCGTGAAAAGTGAAAAGTTAGCAATAAGCGCCCTGTTAAATTTACTCCGAACAGTGCAACAACTCTACCTCTTTGATTTTATCTATCCAATAGCGGAATCGGTTGAACATGGTTTCAATGGCGGCTGTAAACTCGTTAATTCTTACAGGCTTGAAAAAAATATAATCAACGCCCAGCCCTCGAGATTCGATAACGGATCTCATGTTCTTTTCTCCGGTGACCATGATAAAATTGGCGGCCGGCGCCCTTTCTCTCATTTTTTTTATCATTTCGAAACCATTTATGTGCGGCATATTCAAATCCGTGACCACCAGGTCGGCCGGCTCTTTCATAAAAGCCTGCAAGGCGCGGTAAGGGTCATCGTATGAAGTTACCCGGTGCTTGGTGAGAGCGGCCATCTGGGCCAACATATTGGCATCCACCGGATCATCATCGACTATAACGATGTGATAGTCTTTAATCTCCATTATGCTACGTCCTTTATATTTGAAGCAGTTTTTTGGTGGAGGCCAGTAGCTCTTCCATATTTAGTTTAGTAATGTGTCCATTGGCCGACATAACGTTGGCTCTCTCTTTCATGCCGATATCCCCGATGGAAGAATAAATCAGCACCGGAGTATTACCTCTCTCCGCGTGCTGGCGAATGTAGCTGAGCAGGGCTAATCCGTCGCGCTTGGGCATTTCCACATCCTCAATGACCAAGGCTATTTCGGGATGCGAGTCGAAAATATCGCCGGCTTCTTCTCCGTCGCGGGCGGTCAGCACTTTCAAATTGCGTTCATCGAGTTCGAGCTTCAACATCTCCCTGACCGGAGTGGAATCTTCAGCCACCAGCACGGTCTGACCGTTACCCTGCCATTCCTGCTCTACGCCGGCCGTGATTTTTTCTTTGGCCAGATTCGGCGCCAGCTCCAAAACAACCTTCTCGTAATCAACCAGCAAAATGTTATGCTCTTCCGTTGGGCGGGCGATGGCCAGGATGTAGGGGTTTTCAAATTGGCCCATGATATCTTCAGCGCTTTGCACCTGCGTCCAGAGGATGGTGTGCACCTGCTCGGTGGAATCAACCAGAAAACCGGTTATTTCATCAAAAAATTCTGTAATAATTACCCTCCGGGCCTGGTCGCGGTCACTCTCCAGGCCAAGGACTGCCGCCAGTTCGACTAAAGGAATTATCCGGCCATGGTCTTCAAATATGCCGACCACTGCCCGGTGCGCCCCCAGGCGGGATTGAACCAGCCGGCTCGGTCGTTCCAGGATACGGCTGACTTTCAGGATGTTGATGCCCAGACGCAGCCGACCGATACTATACTCGAGTATTTTCAGTTCATTTGAACCACTACGTAAATAAGCTTCGGGCTCGACAAATTTAGTCATGGCTATCTTTCTCCTTGAAAATATTTCCAACTTCTAAAGAGAAAAAGACCCCTGCGCCATCAGGCAGATTGGCGGCGGTTATCTTCCCGTTTAAGGCTTCGGCGGCCAGGCGACAAAAAGTCAAACCCAGCCCGTGGCCTTTCCATTTCCTGGTGGTGGTCAGATGCAGTTGAGTACCGGCGTCAAAAATGCTCTGCAAATGTTCAACCGGGATGAGTGGCCCAACATTAGTGACTTTCAGGGTAAATCCCTTCTCATGGGAAGCCGCTTCCAGCAAAATCGGCGTCCGGCTATGGACATGGTACATGGCGTTCAAGAGCAGATTATCAGCTATCCGATTAATGAGCTCGGGGTCGGTGGACACTTTATGCCTGCCCTGGAAGCTCCATTTCAGACTTTTTTCTTCCGCCTCGGCTAAGGCGGTGAAACGGTCGGCTATATTCTTAATCAAAGCGCCCAAATCACACAACTGGATATGGGGCGTCAAACTGCGGGTGGTTAGGACCTCCTGCATATCATTCAACATTAATTGAACTCGCTCTAGAGCCGACAATGAAGTTCTGATGAGATTAACATGGCTTTCTTTTTTTAAATCCAGTTTTCCGGTTAATAGCCTGGTCAATACCCGGTTGATTACAGATATAGGGGCGTCCAAATCATGGATGATCATCCTGGTCAGCAGGGTTAAATCTTGTTCCTGTGGTTGATTTGCAGCCATTGTGACGGCTTCTCCTACAGATGGCGATGGGGGTCTTTGTGGCGCCGGCCGTTTATCCGGCTTGGTTCCGGCGGATATTTTTAAAATTAGCGTTAATTATTATAATCTTAACGGATTAAGAACCAGAATTATCTTTCCTTCCGAGGTAATAGTGGCGCCCATGAATTCTGGAAAGGTTCCCAGAGGCCCTTCAATATTTTTAATCACATATTCTTCTTCTTTAAAAAAAAGGTCGACTTCCACAGCCGTCTTCTGACCAGTGACATTCAGGATAACGAGTGAACTCATCTCGTCTCGCCCATGGTTCCGGCCCGAATAGGAGCAGCCGCCAGAGTTTAACCCGAGAACTTCTTTCAAATTTAATACAGGTATGGTTTGATCTCTAATGACCACCATCTTCCTGCCTCTGTGGGAATGAAAGGACAATCCGGCTGTTTTGATTGTCTCAAGCACAAATTCCAAAGGTAAATAATAATGCTCATCCGACACAGACACCTTAAGGCCGCGGCTAACCGCCAACGTCAGGGGAAGCCTCAATAGCGCAGTTACCCCAAAGCCCGGCCGGTTGGTCAGGGTAACCGTCCCGCCGATAGCCTCGATATCTTTTCTGACCACATCCATGCCCACACCACGGCCGGAAACATCAGTAACCTCTATGGCCGAACTGAAACCCGAATGGAAGACCAGATTGACCCTCTCCTCCTCGCTCATTCTTTCCAGGGTGTCCAAATCGACTATTCTTTTTTCAATAGCCAGCAGACTGAGTTTTTTTGTGTCTATGCCCCGGCCGTCATCGGACACTTCAACCATGGCATGGTGGCCTTGGTTATGAGCCCTTAGACGAATGACGCCGCAAACGGGTTTTCCTGCCGCCCGCCTGACTTCAGGGGTCTCGATACCATGATCGGCAGCGTTTCTCACCAGATGAACCAGCGGCGTGCTGATGGCCTCGATGATCGTCTTGTCCAGTTCAGTCTCAGCCCCATCCATTTCCAGAACAATTTGCTTATTCATGCGCCGGGCTAAATCCCGCACCAATCTGGGAAATTTTTCAAAAACATGGGACACCGGCGTCATCCGCACTTCCATGATGGAGGCTTGCAGGCCGTCGCCGATGCGGCTGATGGCGTTACTGACCTCTTTGACTTTGGCGGCTATGTCGGGCCGGTCATCATCCACCGCAATGGATCTGGCCAGATGACGCAAGCTGTTCTTGCCGACCACCAGTTCGCCGATCAGATTCATCAGGTGATCTAAGCGTTCTTGCGGGACCTTGATCATGGCCGAGCGTTCAGGTCCGGTAAGCTCTTGACCGGTCGGGATATCTCCGCCAGGCTCTTGTTTTTCAGATAGATCCGGTGTGCCGGCCTCTGGCTCGGATAATTCCTCCTTTTCGGCTACCATCTGGATGATGAGCCGCAACATATTCTGGAGCACGGGCAAATGACCGGCTTGGGTCTCATCGGACCAGTTCTGGATCAATATTTTTAGTGAATTAAGACCCTGGTCAGCTTGTTTGGCCTGATCAGGCTGGCCCGCTGCGGTGAAAGTCCGCTTGAGAGTTTGAAAGGCTATTCTAACTTTGCCCGCGGCTTTTACCCGGGTAGCCTCCTCCATTAATTGTTTCAGGCCGGCTTCCAGGCTCTCGGCCACCTGTTTCAGCGTTTTGATAACAGCCGCATCCTGAAAGGATTTTTGTTCGGCCGGTCCGGGCGCTGCGGCCAGGCCATAAGAGACGGTTTCACCCGCCGCTTTATTCATTTTTTCAATAAAGTTACTGACGTCATAACCGGCTTCATCGCCCCGATAATAAAGATCCATTAGACGCCTGGTGTGGTCACAGACTGACAGAAGGAGGTCCGTATCGATACGAGACAGGGCGACACCGCTTTCGCGTCTTGTTTGAATCAAGTGTTCTGCAGTATGAACCAAGAGCCGCATCTTGTTCAGGATGTGGTTTTGCCTGACCTGTTCATTTCTGATGAGGGCCAGCAACAGACCGGCGATTCCTTTAAATGAATGGAAGCCGCGCAGCATGACCTCCACCATGTTTCTTTTAGACGAGTCGGCCTCAATGGCCAGCAGGGCGTCCTCCACCAACCGTAGATAGTCCTGGCCCTCACCAATGAAATCCTGGGCCATCTGCGGAGTTATGGTGACCATCTGTTCTTTCGGTTCCTCTTCTTTACCTGGAATCAGACAAGGCTGAGCAGGCGGAGTCAAAACCGGGGAGATGTCCGAAGAAATCGAATCAATCGCTGTATCTGGCGTTTCCTGGGCCAAAACGTCAGGCGCAAGCAAGTTTTCTTCGGAGAGCTTGTCTGCAATCCAGGCCATCAGGTCGGCTATGTCTGTCTCTATAGTCACTGCTTGAGCGTCAGCATTGTTTTCTCCGGCCAGGTCTCCAGCGATTGACAGTACCTGGGCAAACCGCCTTTTCAGCTCTTCTACCGCTGTCAGCAGACAATCGGCGTCATCCGTATTCACCACCCGGTATCCAGCCCCAACCTGATCCAGCAACTTCAGAAGCCGACGGGTGAGTTTTTCCATAGGCCCCAGGTCCAAAAAACCGGCCAGGCCGGCAATCCATTGAAGCGGCGATGAAACGATGCCGCCTTTTTCAGCCAGAGCGGCCGGCCGGCCCTCCAGCGACAAAATACCGCCTGTAATATCCTCAAGCCTTTCAAGCGCGCCTGGAATAACCTCCAGCATCAATTCAGCGTCGGCCGGCCGAACAATCATAGATGAAGATTCGGGCATGGGCTTTCCTTTGGTTAACCTAACAGCAGCTTGATATTGGCTATGACTTCTTCCGGGTCGGTGGGTTTGACGATATAAATGTTGGCGCCGGCGTCAAAACCGCGCTGCTTGTCCTGGGCTTCATCTTCAGTGGAGATGATAATCAACGGCAGATCGGCAAAGCGGCTGTCTTCACGGATACGCTCAATAAATGTGTATCCGTCCATTTTGGGCATATTTATGTCGGTAATAATCATCTCAATGTTATCATGGGAATAAAGCTGTTCTAGGCCGTCTGCTCCGTCAATGGCCGTGATGGTTTCAAACCCGTAGAGCTGTAAAATATAAGAATGGTAATTTCTGGCCATTTCTGAATCATCGACGACTAGCAGGATCTTCTTCATTTGCCCTCCTGGTCAGGTTTTTGGTACACGATAGAATCACCTTTGCGCCGTAATCTGAAAGCGCCGGTAATGCGGCTCAATGATTCGGAATGCCCCAAAAAAATGTATCCGCCGGGATTTAGGCAGTCATGGAAGCTGGAAACCACCTGGGCGCGTGATTCATTATCGAAATAGATGAGCACATTCCGGCAAAAGACAAAATCTATGTCGCTGAAACGGGTTAACTCAGCCGGGTTTTTCAGATTAACCCGTTCAAATTCGACCGTGTTTTTAATTTGCTGTTGAACCCGATATCGCTTCTCGGACGTGGAGGTAAACCATTTGGCCAGGTATTCGGGCGGGACATCTTTGACCGCTCTCTGCTCATAGACGGCGTGTTGGGCCGTTTCCAACACCCGTGTATTGATATCCGTCCCATAGATGGTGATGTTCCAGTCATCGAAGTCTTCAAGCATCTCCCTGAGGATAATGGCCAGAGTATAAGGCTCTTCTCCGGTGGAACATCCAGCCGACCACAACCGCAGCCGCCAGCGCCCCAGCTTCCTCTTGGCCTGACACGTCTCCTGCAAGCAGTGCTCGGCAAAAGAGGCCAACTGCTCAAACTCTCTGAAAAAATATGTTTCGTTGGTGGTCAGCAGGTTGACCAGAGCCTGCAATTCCAGGCGTTGGGGATCACAAAATCGGAGATCCCGAAAGTAATCAACGTAATCTACGGCGCCGGTGTCGTTAATTCTAACGTCCAGACGTTTCTTGATATAGAACATTTTCTTGTCGTCGAACATGATGCCTGTCTGACGATAAATAAAATCCCGGATCCGTTTATAGTCTTCAAAGGATAGTTTCACTTCTAGCTCTCTTCTGATATCAGGCAAGCTCGGCGATGAGTCCGGCGTCGTCTTCAGTGCCAAACTGATCAAGATATTCGGCTGCGGCCATGCGGAACGATTCGTAATCTGATTTTACCATTTCCCTGGCCTGGTCCAATGCACTGTCTCCCATGCCGAAAAGAACCGTTCGAGCCATCTCCCAGGCCAGATCCGATTCGGGATTTTCCATCAAGTGTTGATGGAGCTTCTGACAAAGAGCGGGAGGCAAAAATATACCCTGGTGTCTGTCTAAAATGGCGGCGGCCGCTTCAACCACCGGCTTCAACAGAATTGAGCCTCGCTGCTCCAAAAGGATCTCCAGCAGGTCGAGCTCTTCTTTTCCACCCAGCGCCCCCAAATAGCGGAAAAATGAAAACATGATCAGCGGATGGGACTCTTTAACCAGTTCCTGAATAATAACCCGGCGGTTAGGAGAATGGCCCAGTTTAGCCAGCGCCTCCAGGCAGGCGCATCGGATCATCAATTTGTTTTCTTTAAGCAGGACCTCTTCAATGGCCGCGGCCGGACTGTTTATCCCCATATTGCCTAAAGCTTCGATGGCCGCCTGCTGCACATTGGCGTTGGGATCGGCCAGTCGGCCTTCCACAATGGCCATCCATTCCTTCAATGAACTGTCAGCTAAAGTATCTACAACGAACTTACGCACATCTTTATTGGGATCCTCAACCAGATTTGACATGGTTGATAAAAAGGATGCGACAAAAAGATGCATTGACTCGATGGCCGCATTTCTGAGAAACGGCTCATCAGACCTGAACATCCGTTCCACAAAAGAAAAGCCGGCTACGGGAAAAGCATATTTTTCCAATAAATTAAAAACTTTTTCTTTTTCCGCCACAGAAGATGTCTGTTCAACGCGCTCAACCAGGCACTCGATTATCCCGGCCAGGTCTATGCCCCTGAAAAATTCGATGGCGGCCTGCTTTTCTTTTTCAGACCCTATTCGCAGTTTGTCCAGACTGGTTTGAATATCCATTTTCTTTCCTGAAGCAACATGGTCTACGTGAATAAACGCCTATGTTATAGTCAGGAGCCGACGTACTTGATAATATGGTCGGCGATTTCCCAACTTCCGGCTACGATTTTGGCGCCTCCTCGGGCCACGGCTTCACCCGGCATGCCCCAGACGACCGCGCTTTCCTCACTCTCAGCGATGGTTATTCCCCCTCCCCGGGTAATTTCAACCATGGCCTCAGCGCCGTCATCACCCATGCCGGTCATCAGCACTCCAATGGTGTCAGCCCCGTAAACACTGTGGACGGACCGCATCATAACATCTACCGAAGGAACAAACAGATGAGGCGGCCGGGTGGGAGTCCGGATGACCACTTCACGATTGATTTTTTTGGCTAAGGTCATATGGCAGCCTCCGCGGGCCAGATAGATCGTCCCTGGAGAAACGGTCATTCCACTTTGGGCTACCACACACCGCAAAGAACAGTTCCTGTCCAGCCGCTTGGCGAAAGTTTCAATAAAATTGACAGGCATATGCTGGACCATAAATATGGCGGCGTTGAGTGACCCGGGCAGACGGGGCAGCACCTCGTAAATAGTGCTTGGCCCGCCGGTGGATATGCCCAAGGCCACAGCCGGATAGCCAAAGACTGACTTGCCTCGGCGCTCCACCGTTGGGCCTGCCTGGACCGGCCGGCGCGCCAAGTCCCTGGCCGCTGGTCTGACGGTTGAACGGGAGCCCTTTTGCCTGAGACGGGCGGATACACCGGCTTTAGCCGCCGCTCGAACCTTGCTCACCAGGTCGCGGGCCACCATGTCCATATTAATGGATACAGTCCCGCCCGGCTTAGGCACATAATCAAAGGCTCCCAATTCAAGGGCCTGGATGGTCACCGCTGCGCCGGCCTGGCTGAGTGAAGAGACAATAATGACCGGCGCGGCTTCCATCTTGACCAGAATCTCCAGGGCGGACAGTCCGTCTAAGCGCGGCATGTTGATATCCAACAAGATTACATCGGGCCGCGACTCCTTGCTTTTGTCAATGGCGTCCTGCCCGTCTCTGGCCGCGCCGACCACTTCAATGTCTCCGGCGGCTTCCAGGATATTCCGCAGCGACCGCCTCATCAGGGCGGAATCATCGGCAAAAAGAACCTTTATCTTAGAAGCCATTGTCTCCGTCTTTTCATTAATATTTCCATATATTCCAACTGGTTTTCCCGAGCAGGGTTAGTCTTCAATTTCAAGATCCCTTTTTCCTTTGGCCGGTTTTTTCTTGTCATCTCTTTTGACGCCGGTGGAGCGGATTTCCTTCTGTTCTTTAGAGGAAAAAAGTTTACCTGTATCCAGCAACAAGATCATCCGGTTACCCTCATTGGCCTTGCACACGCCGGACATGAATTCCCCCTGGTCTTCGTCCCGGCCGGAGCTGACAATTTGCGGCGTCGGTTCAATGTCTTTAGCCGACAGCCTCAGGACTTCGTTGACCTGGTCAACAATAATACCTGTCCGGGCTCCGTCCAGTTCCACAATAATTATTCTGGTTCGATCATCCGCTTCCTGGTCGGGCAGGCTGAAACGCCGGCGCAGATTGACCAGCGGGACAACCTGTCCCCGCAGGTTGGTCACTCCGGCTAAAAATGCCGGCGCTTTGGGCAACCGGGTTATCTCACCTAACCGGTTTATCTCCTGGACTTGAGTGATTTCAATGCCATACTCTTCGCCGCCCAGCAAGAAAGTGACCAACTGCTCTTCTTCAATGGAAATGCCGGTTTTTGAAGAGACGGTTGACCCGGTCTGGTCGTCGCCCATTATGGCTCCCACTTCTTCCACGTCAATCAAGCCGCGCTGATCAAGAATGAGGATTAACCGCTTACCGTCATCCAGCCGGGCTACGGCTTGCAACTCCCGGCCGCTGGAAGCCAGCCGCGGGGTCTGGTCAATCACCGCCATGGGGACACGCAGCACTTCATTAACCTTGTCCACCATCAGCCCCAGGGTCAGTCCTTCCACTTCAATGACCAGAACTCGTTGGTCAGAGGCTTCCATTTCCGGCATACCCAAAATAATTCTCAAATCCAGTAACGGCAGCAAAACATTGCGGACCGTAAATAGCCCCCGGACGTAGTGGGGAGCATTGGGGACGGCCGTTATTTCGGTGAGTCGAAGGATTTCCTTGACCACGCCGATATCAAAGGCGTATTCCTCTTCGCCCACCACAAAGGAGACCAGTTGGCGTTCCACCAGTTCATCCTGTTTCTTAGTTTGGGATTCTTCAGTTTTTTGATTGTGATAGAGTGTCTCTTTCCTGGCCGCGGCAACGGAGGTGTCAATATTGACAATTTCCTCGGGGCGGATAACCATGATTAAACGTTTGCCCCCGTCGAGCTTAATAACGCCACTCAAGAACGACTGGTCCACGCCGCTCTGGATGACCGACGGCGGCGGTTCTTCATCTGAGGTGGCCACCCGTTTCACCTCGCTGACCGCGTCAACCACCATCCCGGTGGTGGTTCCCTGGACATCTAGGATCAGCACCCGGGTGCGTTCCGTGGCTTCGGCTTCCGGCAAAAAAAGCCGGCGGCGGCCGTCGATTACCGGCAGGACGTTGCCCCGCAGGTTAGCGATACCAGAGACATATTGCGGCGCTCTGGGGATATAGGTAATCTCCGGCACTCTGACTATTTCTCTTACGGTTTTTATATCAACGCCGAATTCTTCATCCGCCAGCCTAAAACAGACCAACTGCCGTTCCTCCACCTCAGCCCGACGTCCATCCGTTACTGAGTCCACTACTCTTTGAGTCTGGGACATAAGTTATCTCCTTAAACTCTATCCGACATTTTGTAACTCATCAGCCTGGCTGGCGATTTCTTCCACTGCGGTCCCGATTTCTTGGAGCCCTTTGTGTCCCTCTTCAGCGGCTTCGGTAGCTTCTTTGCAGCCTTTGGAGGCTTCTTCAGCGGCCGCGGCGATTTGGTCCACAGCTTTCCTGGCTTGCTCCAGGGCATCTTCGGTCTGTTTGGCGCCGGTGGTGATTTCCTTCATCCCATGCAGGACAGTGTCTATATCCTGTTCAATAACATTGAGATTGGCTGTGGATTTTTTGGCGTCATCCACCAAAGCCCGGGTGGCTGCGCTGGCGGCGTTAATGTCGCCGGCCACCTGAATGATCTTGTCCTGAATGGCCCGAACCATGTCTTTAATCTTGTCGGCGTTTTCAGCGCTTTCGTTAGCCAGGGTGCGGATATCACCGGCCACGACGGAAAACCCCCGTCCGAATTCCCCGGCCCTGGCCGCTTCGATGGACCCATTGACGGCCAGCATGTTGGTCTGAATGGTGACCATGGAAATCTGGTCAACGATCTTTTCTATATTGCGGGTTCTAACCTCTAAGACTTTGATGTTATTGGCGGCTTCAGTAGATTTATCAGTGGCTACGCTGACATTGGCGATGAGGTTATCCACATTGATTTTGTTTTGAGCCAGAATATCCTGGATGGTTTTGATGTTGTCTTCGGCTTCACCAGCCCGGCCGTTCATTCCCTGGGCGGCCAGGGCCAGTTTCTGGGCCAGGTCACGTGATGTATCAGCGTTCTTGGTTTGTTCTATGGACGCCTTGTTGATCTGTTCAATGGCCGTCATGATCTGGACGGCGGCGGAGGTGGCTTCTTCCGCATTGGCTGAAAGTTCCTCAGCCGAAGCGGCCACTTCTTCGGCCGTTTTTTGGGTATTTATGGCGTTTTTCAGGGCTTCGGACTGTTCGCTCAAATTATCGGCAGCCGTCTGCATTTCGGCGTAAGCCTTGTTCTGCTCTTCTAAGGCTTTCAGCGATTCTTCACAGGCGCCGCTTTGTTCCTCCGCCGCCGCGGCGATCTGTTCCGCTCCTTTAAGAAATTCCTGCGATCCGGTCAGAATGGAGGCCGCGTTACCGGCGATGGATTTACAACCATCCAGGATAGATTTCATATCATCGGAAATCTTTTTCAGGTCGTCGGTAATGACTTTAGCCTTTTCCACTTCTTCCTGAGCCGCGGCGCCGGTGGATTTGACATCTTCCACAACCACCTGAACCTGTTTCTGGATATCGGCTACCACTTTCTGGATATCCTTGGCGCTCCTTTCAGATATCTCAGCCAGGTTACGGACTTCATCGGCCACCACTGCAAAGCCGCGGCCGTGTTCTCCGGCCCGGGCGGCCTCGATGGCGGCGTTCAAGGCTAAAAGATTGGTCTGGTCGGCTATCCTGACTACGGCCTGGACGATTTCACCAATGGATTCACTTTGTTTAGCCAATTCCTCAATTAGTTTGGCGGATTCCATATTGGCTTCGGCCGACTTACCCACACCGGTGATTAAATCTTCAATGTCGCTGCTGGTCACTTCGCTCAGTTTCTGAAGGGTCACAACTTTTTCGAGGGACATCTTGCCCCGCTCATCCGCTGTCTTGGCCGCTTTTTCAATTTGGTTGATGGCCGCTCTCGACTCTTCAGCGGCTGATGAAGCCTCCTCGGCGCCGGTGGCGATGGTGGTCATGGTTTTTTCCAACTGCTCGGCAGAAGTGGCCGCTTCAGTTAGGGCGGCGGCCATTTGAGTTATGGATGAGGCGATACGCTCGGACATGGCCTGAACTCTGGCTAAGGTCCGGGCTTTGGCTTTGTCCTTAGCCACATTTTGGGCATCATCTTTTCTAACTGCCAAGGCTGAGTCCTTCTTCACCGTCAAGCCGGTCATTCCTGCTGGTCTGGCGAGTTTCTGGGCCATTCTTTCCTCCTTATATTGACTGTCGGTTGTTGGTTTCAGGTCAATGGATTAATTTTAGGCGAGAAATAACTAGGTGTCTTATTGGGATGTAGGCTTCGACAAGATCAGGCAACTCTACGAGAATCAATTTCATAACCTTATGATAGAGAGCGGCCTGATCAACATGGGGCTGTATGACGCAGCGTTTCAATCCATCTCAAGATCCTTTGAAACAGGTTTGGAATCATCCGGATGCCAGGTATTGCCCGCCTTGGTGGGATGGATGGTCAACTGAATCTCCTGGTTGACTCCGCTGTTCACTTCTTCGGCCCGGACCTGAAGCAGACCATGCTGGTCGATAGAAAAGGTGACTTTAATGTCGGGTTCACCGGCTTTGGCCGGGGGCAACCCGCCCACCGTAAAATGCCCTAGAGAAATCAGCTCGTCTTCCAATTCGGCCCTCTGTAACACATGGACAGTGACTTCGGTTTGGTTATCACGGGTGGTAGTGAACAAGCGGTCGTTCTCCAGCGGATAAGAGGCGCCCCGGTTAATCAGTTTGACAAATTCACCTGAAACGTCTTCTATGCCCAGATCATGTGAAACAACATCACGGAAATCTATCTCATGATAAATCCCGGCCATCACCCCGGCCAGGACACCCGCTCCGATAGCCACAATTTCTTCGGGATTAAGGTCATAACGAAAGGTTACACCAATCGGAAAAGTTTCAGCCAGCAGACGTCTGACACAGGGAATACGACTGCTGCCGCCCACCAGCACCACCGAACCGACCCAGTTCGGGTCCAAATTGGCGCTCTCCAGTGATTCCTGCAGAATCCGGTGAATATTGTCTAAAATCGGAGCGGCCAGACTCTCCAGCGTCTCTCTGGACAGCGGCATATT